>NZ_JAVRCE010000068.1:160-41728 GCF_034530915.1 Nostoc sp. DedQUE09 | reverse complement strand
CAGATTCCAGAGGCGATCGCTAAATTAACCAATCTGACTGTGCTTTCCCTCAGTAACAACCAAATAACACAGATTCCAGAGGCGATCGCGAATTTAACCAATCTGACTTCGCTTTACCTCTATAACAACAAAATTACTCAGATTCCAGAGGTGATAGCGAATTTAACCAATCTGACTTCGCTTCTACTCAGTTTGAACCCAATTACGCAGATTCCAGAGGTGATAGGGAATTTAATCAATCTGACTACCCTTTTTCTCAGTAGCAACCAAATTACAGAGATTCCAGAAGCGATTACAAAATTAACCAATTTAACTTCGCTTCACCTCAGTGGCGACCAAATAACCGAGATTCCAGAGGCGATCGCTAATTTAACCAATCTGACGGAGCTTAACCTCAGTTACAACCAAATAACCGAGATTCCAGAGGTGATCACTAATTTAACCAATCTTACAGAGCTTTACCTCGGTGATAACCAAATAACCCAGATTCCAGAGGCGATCGCTAATTTAACCAATCTGACGGAGCTTAACCTCAGTTACAACAAAATAACCCAGATTCCAGAGGCGATCGCTAAATTAACCAATCTGACGCAGCTTCACCTCAGTTACAACGAAATAACTCAGATTCCAGAGGCGATCGCTAAATTAACCAATCTGACGCAGCTTCACCTCAGTGACAACCAAATAACCCAGATTCCAGAGGCGATCGCGAATTTAACCAATCTGACGCAGCTTCACCTCAGTTACAACAAAATAACCCAGATTCCAGAGGTGATCGAAAGTTTGCTGAAATTGGAAACACTAGATTTACGGGGAAATCCGCTTCCTATTTCACCAGAGATTTTAGGATCTTCTGATGATGTTGGTTCAGTTAAGGATATTTTTAATTACTTGCGATTACTCCGTAGCGGTGAAGTGCGTCCACTCAACGAAGCCAAACTCTTGCTCATCGGACAAGGTAGCGTCGGCAAAACATCCCTCATCGAGCGACTAATCCACAATAAATATGATAAAAATCAACCTCAAACCGACGGACTCAATGTAGAAACTTGGAACGTGCAGGTCAATAGTAAAGACATCCGCCTCAATGTTTGGGACTTTGGCGGGCAGGAAATTTATCATGCCACCCATCAGTTTTTTCTGACTAAGCGCAGCCTCTATCTCCTAGTCTGTAATTGTCGCACTAGCGAAGAAGAAAACCGCATCGAATATTGGCTAAAACTAATCGAAAGCTTCGGCGGAGAGTCCCCCGTGATTATCGTTGGCAACAAAAAAGACGAACAACCCCTCGACATCAACCGCAAGGCGTTACGCGAAAAATATCCTAACATCCAAGCGATTATCGAAACCTCCTGCCAAGAGAATATCGGCATTGATGAACTTCGCACCGCCATTTTGCAGCAAATCGCCAAACTCAAAGAAGTTTACGACCTTCTACCACTCTCATGGTTTGAGGTTAAACAACAACTCGAAGCCATGACTGAAGACTTCATCACCTACAGCAGCTATATCGGCATCTGCTACAAAAACAATATTCCCGAAGAACAAAACCAAGATCAACTCATCGATCTCCTCCATCGACTTGGCTTAGTTCTCAACTTCCGCGAGCATCCCATCCTCAAAGATACCAACGTCCTCAAACCCAACTGGGTTACAGAAGGCATTTACGCGCTCCTGAGCGATGAAAACCTCAAAACTAAAACCAAAGGCATTTTCACCCCCGCCGATCTCACCCGCATCCTCAATCCAGAGCGTTATCCTACCGAGCGCCATCGCTATCTGATCGGGCTGATGAAAGAATTTGAGCTTTGCTTTGCATTAGATTGTAACCCACCACAATTTCTAATTGCGGGACTTCTGCCCAAAGACCAACCAGACGAAACAGAACTAGAAGGCGAAACCCTGGAATTTCAATACCATTACAAAGTTCTCCCCGAAAGCATCATCTCTCGCTTCATCGTCATCACCCACGAAAAAATTCATAACCAAATCTATTGGCGCAGTGGCGTAATGCTGCAATATCAAGAAAACAACGAAATCTACAACATCGCTCGGATCAAAGCCGATCCCGAAGACAAAAAAATCTTCATCACCATTAGCAGACGCAAAGAAACCCGCCGCTTATTTCTCGGCATCCTCCGCGATGTCTTCCAAAAAATCCACAAAAGTCTCCCCAATCTCGAAATCACCGAATGGGTTCCCGTCCCCAACCACCCCAACCACCCGCCCCTCGACTACCAAGAACTACTCGGACTTGAGGCAATGGGTGAAAGCACAATCACCATTGGCAAACTAAAATTAAAACTCGATCTGCGTCAACTTTTAGATGGCTATGAATCCCTAGAATCGCGTCGAAAATCACAAAAAGTAGATCCAGAAAGCGATCGCTTTACAATTGTCAACCAGATTTACAATAACAATCACCAAGGAGAATATAAACCCATGACAGAAAACACAAACAACTTTCAAGGCGCAAACATCGGCAACTTTGCCAACGAAGTCAAAGACAACGCCAGACAGCAAGCCTCTAACTTCAACCAAACAAGCGGTGCAAACATCAGCGAAATTCTACAACTGATCGGCAACCTGCGCCAAACTGCCGCCCAATTCCCACCAGAAACCCGCGACGACATGATCATTGATATTGATGATGTAGAAGCAGAAATTCAAAAGCCAGAAAAAGAACGCAATTTACCCAAACTCAAAAAGCGTCTAGTAGCTTTACTAACTGCTGCTAGTGTAGTCGCTGCCCCGATCGCAGGTATGACAGACTTTACAAATAATGTTATGGAAATAGGAAACAAATTAAATATCGAACTAAAGCTTCCCTCTGGTAAATAGACTTTTCTCACTCCACGGGCGATGCAACCTATTCTAAATTAACAATGATGGCATACAGCATTTTGCATCTAAGTACATATTTTACCCCACCCTAACCCTCCCCGTATGTATTGGGGAGGGAACCAGATTTTTCTTATTTCCCCCCTTTACAAGGGGGGATTAAGGGGGGTAATTAGGTTGTCTGACGCTCAATTACAGCACTCATCAAGTTACTCGTCAGTATGCTCACGTAGAAGAGCAAGTATTTGCCTAAGTTTTTCGAGCTAATCTTCAGTTGGCATATCTTTTAAGACTTATGCATTAACCTGAATTCCCCGCCACTTTGAGTTTTTGCATACATAGAGATCGCACATTTATCTGTTAACAAATCTAAAAGTGCTTTGATAGTTTTTCCACAGGATAATTAAGATATAGGTATTTGACCTGACGGGTGTCGATACTCATGGTTCAAGACCAGATTTTGCTGAATGATTGGCATGTAATAGCGCGATCGCAAGACCTCCAACCTGGAACAGTCCTGCACAAGCGCTTATTAGGCGAAAATCTAGTACTTTGGCATAATGGCGACAAAGTTTTAGCTTGGCAAGACCTTTGCCCTCATCGTGGTGCCCGTCTTTCTCTAGGATATGTTAATAAAGAGACTCTTGTTTGTCCCTACCACGGTTTAGCCTTTAATAGCGAGGGAAAATGTCTACAAGTTCCGGCTAATCCCGAACAATCGCCCCCCGCCCAAGCTTGTGTTAAAACTTACCAAATTCAAGAGCGTTACGATCTGCTCTGGGTTTGTTTAGGGACACCAAAACAAGACATAGCTCCCTTTTCTGAGTGGTACGATCCGGTCTATCAAAAGATTTTCTGTGGCCCTTACTACTATCACTCTAGCCCTCTGCGGGTGCTGGAAAATTTCATCGATCCGGCACACTTCCCAATTATGCATTCGGGATTATTTGCCCACGCCAGTCGTCCTGAGTTGACGCACTATGAATTAGAGTCTCTTCCAGATGGGATTAGTTTCAAATGTGGTTTGTGGGAACTAGATTTTAATTCCGGTAATCCTCTGTCAGCACCAATGATTTTCAACACTTACGATTACCGCATTTTTCGTCCGCTAGTGGCATACTTTAAACTTGGGCCTGGAGATCATCGTTTAAATATCTTCTATACAATTACGCCAGTCGATGAAGATGAGTGCGTGGCGCAATATTGGTTAATGGTAAAGAATGTCCGTGAAGTAAAAGTGGAAGTGTATCTAGATATTCAAAATCAAGTTGCTAGTCAAGATATTGCCATTGTCGAGTCCCAGCAACCCCGACGCTTACCTTTAGATTTGCAATCAGAAGTACATTTACCGAGCGATCGCTATTCCATAGCATACCGGAAGTGGCTCAAACAACAGGGTGTTACTTTCGGCACTATTTAGAACTTGGCGATGCTTCTCATTATGATTAAAAAAAGATTTAGATAAAATTGCTTTAGAAGCTAACTCCCTGAAAGAGTTTAAAAAACGGTAGATTAGACCTCTTGCATAAGTCGAATCTACCCCCCTTAATCCCCCCTTATAAAGGGGGGAAACTTGAAATCTTGCTCCCTCCCCTTGTGAAGGGGAGGGTTGGGGAGGGGTGATTCAACGATTTTTGCAAGAGGTCTATGGTTAACTGCTCTATCGTTTTTTATGTATCTTGAATTGGCTTTCGTCTCAAGGTTAACTTTGGATATTTATTGATCCACAGGTGCTAATTTTAAAGGATACAATGGCTCAGATCCATTTAACTGCCAAATTCTAAATACCAAAACAGCAGCTACAGTTAACCACACACAAGAAAATGATAAAGTCATTCCTGCTACAGCATTAGTTTGCCAATAAATTGCCGTCACCACTACAGCAGATAACCAAGGGCCTAAAATAACTACAGGTACAGCAGCACCTAATCTCCGTTCTACAGTAAAAATCGTATTCCAAGTATCCCCTAAAGCCAGATGTACCACAAACAAAATTAAAGGCAACACTAAAAACTGGTGATTCATTTGCTGCCAAACCAATACAGAAGAAATTACTCGCAAAACAGCAATTATCATCCAAACTATGGGAAATGCTAAAGGTGGAGGCGACCATCTTGGTCTGATTACCTGGTCATAGGTCTGACGAGAACGGGTATTATCTAAAAGAGAAAAAATTCGAGAACGGATACTTAATAGAGCAAAAAATAATCCAGTCAATGAAGTGCTAACCCAACTGGGAAAAGAAGAATTGTTATTAATCAACATTACTAATTTTTCCATTCCCAGTAACACGAGAATCATGACCGCTATTTGTAGGATAGTCCCTAGTGTATAAACTAAAACTGCTCTAATATCTAGTTCTTGTGTAGTAGCTATTGATGTGTTTAGAGACTGTTGTTGATTCCCAGATTTTACCCCCATCACTGTATTAACAAACTGTTCAACTATTCCAGTATTCTTTGATTTATTCATAATTAAGAGATGGCGCGTAGTTGATAATTAGTAGTAATAAGTCATTATATGATATTCTAATAGTTAAAAATAATTTGGTTATGCTCTTTTAATATCAGAGTTTATTAAGTTCCGAATCTGATGTACAGTTTTTCGTAAATGATATTGAGGAAAAAACGTGGAATTTCAGAAGTTATTGTATATTTTTACTCTAGTAAATATTGCTACATTTACTCTGGGTGTACCTGTATTTGCTCAAATCGCGCAGACTCCCTTTAATTCTGCACAGTCAAATTGTCGTGCAACTAAAGTAAATACTCCAATTTTCAAAGAACCTTCAACATCATCCAACGCTATCAGAATATTGTCGGCAAAAACAAGAGTTACTTTAGCATATATACCAGTTAGTGGAGATAGATTTGTCAGAATCAAAGCTCCGACTTCAGGGTTTATTCAAACTGCTGCGCTGAGATTTTGTCAGCCGAATAACAACGCTCAAAATCTATGGAGTAAACCTACTATTGGCAGTGTGTGTCGGCAAATTGTACGACAGGAAACTATACGTCGCCAACCAACTACAAAAGAACCTTTTATTACAACACTTTATCCAAACACAGTTGTGTTTGTGAACTTGGTTACAGGTAATGTCGTTAAGTCATATAAATCTGAAAATTATATTTGGGTAGAAATCGACCTTTCCAGAAGTTTTCCTGGAGAGTTATCTGGTAATGGTTGGATGGTCAATACTGACTTAGTGAATACTCCTGGATTAAGCAGTCTGGCTTATTGTAGTTAAGTATCGAGGCATAAATAAATTTAAAGTTTGTAGTAAGGACTTTAGTCCTGATAATCCTTGTTCTGAGCGATAAATCGCTCACTACAAACTAGGAGTTTATTTTATATTTAATTATGTCTACCTACTTAGTAGCTTCTTTCGTTTAATATATCCACTTGGCATGAGTTTCTCCATCTACTAGGGTCGTGCCTCTATGACTGAGTTTGGCTCAATATTTTTTCCACCTGACAAAGAGCGAAACGATCGCTCTGGTCTTCAGCAGTTATCAACGCACAGCTTTCAGGGTATCGTAAAGTAACTTGTAGCGCTTAAACCCTGCTTCATACAAAGGATTTGCCCGCGGCTGTACTACATTACTAGCCTGCGGTAAAATCTTGAGTGCAGCTGCTAAATTGGGATAAACACTAATCCCCACCATTGCCAAAATAGCCGCTCCGTAAGCAGCTCCTTCTTCAGCTTTGGGAGCAATGAGTTTTGTTTGCAAAACATCTGCCAAAATTTGTAACCAGATGTGAGAACGTGCGCCTCCCCCCGTTGCTAAGAGTTGATCAACCGGAGCGATCGCACTAATTACCTCCAAAGCTTCTCGCAGACTAAATGCAACTCCCTCCAGCACAGCGCGAATTATATCTGCTTGCGTATGAGCTAATGATAAATTCACCAAAGCACCGCGAGTATCTGGATCGAGGTGGGGACTGCGTTCTCCTGCGAGGTGGGGTAGAAATAGAACACCACGCGCCCCAGGCTGCGATCGCTCTGCCATATCCATTAGCTCGGTGTAGGATATATGCGGTGCAAATGAATCTCGATACCAACGCAGAGAACCACCTGCCGCTAGGGTTACTCCTAGCAAATGATAGCCACCATCTACATGACAGAACAAATGTACCCGACCTTCGGGATCGGGAATTGGGCGATCGCAGGGTGCAAAGATCACTCCTGATGTGCCAATACTCAAACTACCCCGGCTCAGGTTGCTTGATGAGATGCCCAAGCCAATCGCTGCTGCGGCATTATCACCTCCACCGACGATTACGGGTAATCCCACAGGTAATCCCACGCGCGCGGCTATTTCTGATTTTAGCCGTCCAGCGATCGCGGTAGATTCGATTACCGGAGGGAACAACGCTGGTTTTATATTGAGAGCATGGAGAATATCTGTATCCCATTGCCGATTACCCAAATTCAGACAGCCCACACCAGAAGCATCAGATGGTTCTGTCACTGCTTCGCCCGTTAGCACATATCCCAGATAATCTTTGGGCAAAAGAATCTGCCACAACCGAGTGTATGCTTGTGGTTCTTCAGTCCGCAACCACAAGAGCTTCGGCAGTTGAAACCCGGTAATTGCTGGATTTCCAGTTCGCTGGATCAACTCCTGACGGGGAATCGTGGCTTCAATCTCAGCAACAGCTTTACCTGTACGCTGATCATTCCATAAAATTGCCGGTCTGATTGCTTTGCCCTCCACATCGAGAGGAACCATACCATGCATTTGTCCAGACAAACCGAGGGCAATCGGTCGATGTCCGTTTAGTTGTTGAGTGACATCAAATAGAGCATCCAAACTTGCTTCGATCCAATCCGATGAGTTCTGTTCCGTCCAACCGGGTTGTGGAGTTAGCAAAGGATAGCTTCTAGTTGACTGAGCGATAATTTGCCCTTGCAGATTAACTGCGATCGCTCGTACTCCTTCTGTACCCAAGTCTAAGCCAACTACGATATCAGTCAATTGCCCCTCCAAATTCTTAATCGTGATATATTCTTACACTGAACTGCAAGCATTACTGAGTAGGCTTATCAGCGACTCTGGTTATTGCTTGAGACGTTAAATTTTCTCCAATATCTGCCAATAGGGCAAGACTGAATAAGTTTTATTATATTTATTTTATTAAGATTAGGACTTACAAATTGACAAAAAATATTACCCATGTGTACGAAGCAGCATAAGTATTAGTGGGATTGTCCACAATATACTCACGCACCACTAAAGTGAATAAGTTCCTTTGCAACTCATAACTAATTGAAAATTATATTTTCAGAACGCATTTTTTCTCAACAAAAAAATGCTTGAAGTGAACAAAATATGTGTGTTTTAATTGCATGGCTATCTCTAACCATGAATAGACAAATACCACATACTTAGACCTATTGCAAAAATCGTTGAATCACCCCTCCCCAACCCTCCCCAATACATACGGGGAGGGAGCAAGATTTCAAGTTTCCCCCCTTTATAAGGGGGGATTAAGGGGGGTCGATTCGACTTATGCAAGAGGTCTCTTGTTTTATCGTTCTGTGAAAAATTTCAATTCTCCAATGAGTATCAGGAATTGTCACAAATTGTCCGATACCTGCTTTTGACGACACTCATTTTTAACTGCATTATCTTAGCAATCTGTCAATGCGTAAGTCCTAAAGAACAGCTTTCCGGAATTCTTAAGTTTAGCTTTGGAGTAGCATTTATCCCTTGCCAATCTGGCAGGGTTTAATACATTCATCAAGGGTGGGAGATGGTTAAGGAACAAGCTACTCAGCCACAAAAAATTTTGATTCTGGCAGCAATTCCCCACGGTTTGCGCTTGGATAAAGAAATTAGAGAAGTTGAAGAATGTATCCGACGTGCTGTAAGACGGGATATATTTGATGTTGATATTAGGACTGCTGTTAGACCCCAGGATATTCGCAGGGCGATCGCAGAAGAAAAACCCCAAATTGTGCATTTCTGCGGACACGGTTTAGAAGATGGAAGTTTGCTGTTAGAAGATAATGGGGGACAGAACAAAGCTGTGCCACCAGAAGGGCTGGCATCTCTTTTTGAATTACACGCAGATTATGTAAACTGTGTGCTATTAAATGCTTGTCACTCTGTCAAATCTGCTGAGGCAATTAGTAAATATATTAATTATGCCATTGGCATGAACCAGGAGATTCAGGATCAATCCGCAATCCAGTTCGCTCAAGGTTTTTATGATGGATTGGGTTACGCAACTTCAAAAATTCAAGATGTATTTCCAAGAGCCTTTCAGGAAGGTTTAGTGGCGATTAAACTAGAAAACCTTTCCCAAGCCGAGATTCCAGTTATTACAACAAGAATCAATATAGATAAACCACATAAACCAATGGATATTTCTTTATTAGTAAAATTTTTAACGCCCTGTCTGCCATTTCTACTGAATGTGGGCAATAAGGCGGTGGAAGGAGCATCCCAGAAGCTTGGTGAAGATGTTTGGCGAAAAGCGACTGTTGTTTGGAGTAAATTGCAACCAAAGGTAGAAGGTAAAGCAGCGGCTTTGGAAGCAGCTAAGGATGTAGCAAATGATCCAGAAGACGGAGATTTACAAACTGCATTGCGGGTACAACTGAAGAAAATTTTAGAAGGGGAACCCACACTAGCAGCAGAAATCGCTCAAATTTTATCAGAAAAATCCACTACAGAGACTGGTGGTGATAATATCCAGCAAGATGTCAGTGGAAGTGGCAACCAAGTGATTGGAAAAATGGAGGGTAATGCCAAGGCAATTGGTAAAGTACACGGCAACGTAAGTATGTAATGAAGGTAGCTATAACTTATGTCAACTGAGCCAACACCTCAACCGAAACAGCCTTCAAGTGAAATTCAACAAGTTTTGGGAGGTAATAAGAACCAAGCTATTGGAGATATGAGTGGCGGTACTGCATTTGGTACAGTCGAAGGCAGTATATCAATAATATACAACTACCATTACGGTGAAGGTACTCAGGTAGTACCTGTTGAATCGACTGATGCTGCTGACAAAATTCTTCCCTGCCCTTATCGCGGTTTGTTTCACTTTAGTCCCAATGATGCGGAGTTTTTCTTTGGACGTGACGTATGTACAGGAGAACTTTTCGCAGCAACTCAAAGCTGCAATTTTATACCAGTTTTGGGTGCTTCTGGAAGCGGCAAATCTTCGATAGTTTTGGCGGGACTGGTGCCCAAACTTCAAAATGAAGGTCACTGGCTATTTACTCACTTCCGTCCCGATTCAGATCCTTTCCATGCCCTGGCTTTGGCGCTAGTTCCACTTTATACTCTAGATTTGAATGCTACTCAACGGATAGCTCAAGCTCGTCAGTTAGCAAAATACTTGCAGAATAGGGATGTGCTTCTAGCTGATGTATTTGGCCAGATTCACCAAAATCATCCCACGCATCAGGTCTTGCTAATTGCCGATCAATTTGAAGAAATTTACACTCTATGTACGGATCAGAAAATTCGCCGTAGTTTCCTGGACACTTTATTAGCTAGCTTTCCATCTTGCCCTTCTCAATCACACTACAAGCATATACTTGTTGCAACAATGCGGGCAGATTTCTTGGGAAATGCGCTGTTATATCCCCCTTTTGGAGATTTATTGAAAACTGATATCAAGCTTATTAGGTCGATGAATTATGAAGAACTTGAACAGGTAATTGTCAAGCCTGCTGAGAAGTTAGGGGTAACTTTTCAAGAGGGACTGGTAAAACGCATTTTGGATGATGTAGAGTCAGAACCAGGTAATTTACCTCTGTTGGAGTTTGCATTAACGGAATTGTGGAAACGGCGCAAGGGAAAACAGTTAACTCATGCAGCTTATGAGGACATTGGTGAAGTAAAAGGTGCCCTAGCTCGCCATGCTGATAAAAAATATGGCAACTTGACAGATGACGAGAAGAAAAAAGTACGGCGAATCTTCATCCAATTAGTGCATCCAGGGGAAGGAACGGAAGATACGCGGCGATTGGCGACGAAAGCCGAATTGGGTGAAGCAAGCTGGGGATTGGTGAAACAATTGGCAGATGCGCGATTAGTAGTTACTAGTCGTAATCCTGAAGATCAAGAAACAGTGGAGGTTGTCCATGAAGCGCTGATTCGTAATTGGAGTGAATTACGACAATGGATGGACACAGACCGTAGTTTTCGCGCTTGGCAAGATTGGTTGCGGATAGGAATCAATCAATGGAAACAGACGCAGCAAGATGAAGGGGCATTGCTACGCGGTGCAGCATTGGTGGAGGCGGAAGAAAAGCTGAAACAACGCCGAGAGTATCTATGCGAAGAGGAGCAAGAATTTATCCAAGCTAGTGTAGCACTGCGCGATCGCGAACAAAAGGAGCAAGAACGCAGAAGGTGGAGTGAGGAAATCAATCAAATTAATACCTTAGCTCAAGTTTCTGATGGATTTTTGTACTCAGATAGACGGAAAGCTGTCAAATCAAGTGTAATGGCTGCTGAAAAAATGCTTGGTTTACCTTACGTAGATGCAGATACCCGCATCCAGGTAGAACTGGCGTTATTAAATACAGTTCACAATGTTGCCGCACCCAACACTTTGGGAGGACACGCAAACTCCGTTAATGGGGTCAGCTTCAGCCCCGATGGTAAGATGCTGGCTTCTGCAAGCGATGACCACACGGTGAAACTGTGGGATACCTCCACCGGACAAGAAATTAAAACCCTGATTGGGCATACAAACTGGATTTGGGGGGTCAGTTTCAGCCCTGATGGGAAAATGCTGGCTTCTGCCAGTAAAGACAAGACGGTGAAACTGTGGGATACCTCCATCGGTAAAGAACGTAAAACCCTGACTGGGCATACAAATGAGGTTAATAGGAATAGCTTCAGCCCCGATGGGAAAATGCTGGCTTCTGCCAGTAAAGACAAGACGGTGAAACTGTGGGATACCTCCATCGGTAAAGAACGTAAAACCCTGACTGGGCATACAAAGGAGGTTTGGGGGGTCAGCTTTAGCCCCGATGGTAAAATTCTGGCTTCTGCGAGTCATGACAAGACGGTGAAACTGTGGAATACTTCCACGGGTAAAGAAATTAAAACCCTGACTGGGCATAGAGATGCGGTTTGGGGGATCAGCTTTAGCCCCGATGGGAAAATGCTGGCTTCTGCCAGTAATGACAAGACGGTGAAACTGTGGGATAAATCCACCGGACAAGAAATTAAAACCCTAACTGGTCATACAGAAGGCGTTTTGGGGGTCAGCTTCAGCCCCGATGGGAAAATGCTGGCTTCTGCCAGTAATGACAAGACGGTGAAACTGTGGGATAAATCCACCGGACAAGAAATTAAAACCCTAATTGGACATACAAACGAGGTTTGGGAGGTCAGCTTTAGCCCCGATGCTAAAATCCTGGCTTCTGCCAGTGTTGACAATACGGTAAAACTGTGGGATACCTCCACCGGACAAGAAATTAAAACCCTAACTGGGCATACAGAAGGGGTTGGGTGGGTCAGTTTCAGCCCCGATAGTCAAATGCTGGCTTCTGCAAGTGCTGACAACACAGTAAAACTGTGGGATACCTCCACCGGCAAAGAAATTAAAACCCTTTCTGGGCATACAAACTGGGTTTGGGGGGTTAGCTTCAGCCCCAATGGCAAAATGCTAGCTTCTGCCAGTGATGACAACACGGTGAAACTGTGGAATACTTCCACCGGCAAAGAAATTAAAACCCTAACTGGACATACAAAATGGGTTAAGTGGGTTAGCTTCAGCCCCAATGGCAAAATGCTGGCTTCTGCCAGTGATGACAACACGGTGAAACTGTGGAATACTTCCACCGGCAAAGAAATTAAAACCCTGACTGGGCATAGAGATGCCGTTTGGGGGGTCAGCTTCAGCCCCAAGGGCAAAATGCTGGCTTCTGCAAGTGCTGACAACACAGTGAAACTGTGGGATACCTCCATCGGCAAAGAAATTAAAACCTTAACTGGGCATAGAGATGAGGTTCGGGGGGTCAGTTTCAGCCCCGATGGAAAAATGCTGGCTTCTGCAAGTGCTGACAACACAGTGAAACTGTGGGATACCTCCATCGGCACAGAAATTAAAACCCTGACTGAGCATACAAAGGAGGTTAATAGGATCAGCTTCAGCCCCGATGGCAAAATGCTGGCTTCTGCAAGTACTGACAACACGGTAAAACTGTGGGATACTTCCACAGGCAAAGAAATTAAAACCCTAACTGGTCATACAGACTGGGTTTTGGGGGTCAGTTTCAGCCCCGATGGAAAAATGCTGGCTTCTGCAAGTGCTGACAATACAGTGAAACTGTGGAGATGGGATTTTGACTATTTACTCGAAGAAGGGCGCAATTTTATGCGTGAGTACTTTAAAACCAATCCCCCTGATAATGAAAGCGATAAGCATCTGTGCGACGGTGTAGGCATTCCTGCAAGCGTCAATATACAAGCAGAACTCAATGCCTTATGTAAGATCATAGCGAAGTTAGAAACCTCAGACCGTCATAAAATTGACAATGCCTTTGAAGATGCTCAGGAGGAGCTAAATAAGCCACAACCAGATAAAGACGAGGTGGGTAAGGCATTAGACCGAGCTTTTGACTATGCAAAGAAAGCTGAAGGGTTTGCTTCTATGATCGCAAAACTTCAGCCACATATCACTAACATTACTGCTTGGCTAGGTGATAATTGGCAATTGGACTTTGGACAAAGCTTCCTTCTTTAGATTTTCTTTCTAACTAAACTCCTATTGATCGGTGTAAATTCAGAAGATAACTACTGCAAATTAATACCAAATACGAAAAATCATGCTAGACATCGTTTTATTTGTACTTACCTCCCCAACTGCCGATCTCCCCATGTCTCTATCGACTAATCAAGTGAGATCAGTGGCTATGTCTAATATTGAAGGATTTACACCCAATCATTTATTGCAGCAAGTGTATGGAACAACAGTTTTAGATGAGAATGTAGATGTAGAATTAAATGATGAAGAGTTAGAATTAATAGCTGGTCCTTCAATAGTTGCCAAAAGTTATCGTTCAGATGTCATCGTAGGTAACAGAAGAATAATATCTCTTAATGAGGTTCTGTATTATGAGAAAAACCACGAGGGACTAATTCAACTCATCAAGAACCGATTTGGGAGACATATTACAGATATAGCAGCCCGAGAACTATCGCAGCAACTTAGACACCAAGCTCCCAGAGTGGGAAAAGCTCAACATCAAGGCTTTATTTTTAACCTTCGTAGTGGTAAATTATGTTATCTTGATACTCCTGGTTGTACTATAAAATGGGTACTTAGTTAGGCACAATTAAATATAAGAAACTCAAGGGCATATCCACCCTTGACGCTTCTAGCTTCTATGCCATCAATAATTGCAATCGCTAAATCATAGTTATTGTCAAAAGTTTGTCCAGCAATCTCATGATTTTTAAGTTGATACCACTCATCCTTCATTCGATTCATCTCGGAAAAATAGGGTGGTAAGAAGAACAGGTAAAGTCCTTTTTGTCTGTAACTTAAAGGATAAAATGGCCGCCCCAAGGAAGCTATAACGCTTATTGTCCGGCTGTACATGATTTGCAAGCGATCATATTCAAATCTCTCAAATACACGAATACCTTAGTTTTGGACTGCGGCCACTTTATGATTTAAGAACGGTTACTTTATCCTTTAAGATCCTTTAAAGTTACACTTAAATCCGAGCTTATACTTCCAGACCCTGACAACTTTTGGGTCTGTTCATACTGACGAATTTTGGGTATAGTGACATTGGCTACCGATACGGCTGTAACTATAGCTGACAGGCCTCCAACAACATCTAGATTCATCAAAGCACAAAGGATAATACTGAAGGAAGCGAATCTTCAACCAACCGCAATAACTCATAATCTATCCCCGCAGTCCCCTGAAATAAACCAGGATTAAACACAGAAATTGGCAATTGCAAAAACTGATAACCTCCAGCAATTTGAGCATGATTGACTATATGAGAAGCTCTGATAAGTGCCTCTTCTCGTAACTCTGGTCGGTTAAGTTTTTGTGCAGCTAGTAATAGCATCTCTATCTTGCCAAAATTACCGCACTCAATAGAATCCACATCAATCAAATCATTTGTGTGTGTAGTTCTTAAAACTATTTCTAATTCTTGATAAACATCATCTGTATTTAAAATAGATAAACTAGCTAAACGCGCTAAAAGAATTTCCCCTGCAAGATCAAACCTACTGAATTGAATATTTTCTTCTGGTTGTTGTAGAAAGACACTCCGCTCATAAGTAATTGCTGCCTTTGCTGCTGCTAAAAAGGCGGAATCTGCGGTGACAGCATAGAGCCTGAGTAGAGCATAAGCAATTCCCCCTGCACCATGAAAGAAACCCGGATGTTGCCCTTGCTGTAAAATATTCCAAGCTTGGGGTATTCCTGCCACCTTCACTTGATGCTTTAATAAATGCTGACCGCAGTTAATAGCCCGTTCTAAAATCTTTGGCTCTTGAGTGTGGTGATAAAGAGACAATAACCCCAAAATAGCCCCTGATGCCCCATAAATAATGTCAAATTGCTGGTCAGTCGCAATCAATTCGGGGGTAATGAAATTAGCAATCCCCGTTGCATCTTCCACAAGTGCAGGTTCTCTAAGAAATTGGCTAATTGTCACCAAACCGTAGATAAGGGAACCTAAACCCATACCACCCCCAATTCCCTGTCGGACAAATCTGCGATGGGACTCAAAATCAAATGTCTGTAAAAACTTGCGGGTAGAAAACAACGCTCCCATCACCAATTCTCGGAACTGGTTTGTTCCTCTCACATAATCTAAAGCTGCCAAAAATAGAGCAATACCACTATTACCATTGTAGAGATTGTCACCTAAAGGTTCAAACTGAAAACACTTAGCATTGGGAAAGTAGTTAAAACCAATCCACTTCACACTACCATCACTTCCCCAAATTGCCCGTGCTTGAATTTCCTCTGCTATTCGCGTTGCTTCTTGAAGTAACTGTTCTTTTGTCAAAGGAAGCAGGCTTTGGCTCTGACTTTTTACGGAATCTTGAGTGAATGAAGCTATCTGTAAATTTACTGCCTTTCCTTCGGCATAAAAACAACCTTTAATAATTTCTACTTGTCGCGCCAAATCTGCTTCACTCAAGTTTTCTAGCTGAGTCTGCACAGTTTTATAACTTGGCTCCTGGAAATACTCTGCAATAGATTTCCCCAGATCTAACACTAGTTCAGCGCTGCCAGGACAAGCACTAAAATAGGGAATATCTAACTGCTCCATTGCTTGGAGTTCCTTTGATAAAATCCCCCAATAATGGGGTTTTTCGTCAACAACCAGAAATGCTCGACTTAGGTGATCAATTTCTATACTTCTATCAATTCCATTATGCAGCCATTTGGGGGATTGAATATGTTGTAAAATTTTTGCATAAACCTGACTCATCCTAAACATAAATCGTACTTGCACATTTTTCAATGCCGCCAAAGGACTATCCTCAGCTAGTAAAATATGCTTACGGGAAATTAACAGACGATACATCTGTTCAAATCCCCACACGATTTCATCAAGATAGTCCCCACCTTCCAGAGGAATACCATCTAACATGGGTATGTTCGTTAGTGCAGGAGAGGGATGATTCTGACATCTGCTGAGGGCATTATTTTGATAAGCAATGCAGCCATTTTCTAGAAAATCCCAACGAGGCAGAAATCCGGTACGTAATACAGAATCCCAGAATTGTTTACCTACTATTTTCTCGACTTTCGTTGCTTGGGGAAAGTCTGCCATCAGTTTCGCCTCTGGTTGCATGAGGGTTTCCATATCCACCAGGACAAAATGTTCCCCATTGGCGACTAAGTTCTCATGATGGCAGTCAGTTACTCTTAAGATATGCAGTAAACACAATAGCATTCCCGATCGCTGGTAAAATCGCTGTGCTGCTGCTTTGTCCATACAGGGTAGATGCTCAACATACTCTACCCAACCATAATCAGAGCGATCGCATATTTTCAGAACTTTGAAAGGTAAGGAAATATCCTGCTGATTGCACCAATCTAAGAACTGAGTAAAAGCTACTTCTGCCCTTAAGCCTTTGGGTTTATATACTAGTTTTAGTCCCGATTTAAAGGTGAGGGCAATTACCGTTCTTCCTTGATGATGGGGATCGGAAAGGGAAGGCTGAATGTCAATGACTTTTCCTAGATGAGGCTGGGATGATGAGAATATTTGCTGAATTGCTGGAATATCTGCTTGCAGACGTTGCAGGAAATCTGCGATTGCTTCAACCCAAAAATCAACAGCAGTTGCCATTAAGCGTCCTAAAACAGGATATTGCTGGAAAAACCCTAACATTCCATCCCCTAAGAGTTTCTCCACAAAAGTATTGTATTTATCTTGAGGATTAATCTGATTTTGTGATTCTATTCCCATCCGATCAGGAAATTTCTGCTCCAAGGCAACAAAACGGGAATATTCTGCTGTCAAAGTTTTGGCACTGAGATTGAGTAGTTTTTCCAACAAGCTACACTCAAAAGTGAGGTAAGAAGACTCAGAGAGTATTTTTAAAGGTAGATGTTCATTAGATAGGGAATTAGTACCCAAACGAATTAATAACTGCTGTCGCGCCACAAAGATTGCCGGTAGCAATAGTTCTTGAAAAGCTAAGGTTTGCGGATTAATCGGAGTCAATGATGGGGGATGAAAATTAGAAGCAGTTTCAATCATTGCCCTCAAAGTCTCTGACCAAACTGGTAAAATTTGACTATCCACCACAGGGAGCGATCGCAAAGCCTGCTGTACTTGCTCAACATCTAACCCATCCCAAAGTAGCCGCTTCTGGAATTTTTCCCAGTTTCCGTGAGCACTTACCTTACACCAGCGGTGAAGACGTGATGTTAGCTGTTGTTCACTATCAGTAACTTGTAACTGTTTGCCCAGACGTTCAGATAAACAGCTAGCTTGAGCAGTAATCTGCGTTAAGTCAGATTTTTGAACTTTCATTTTTTAGGAAACATTCCTTGGGAGTGCAATCATGCAAGAAGCAAGTTACATAATTCGTAATTTATAATACCGCTATTAGGTGTAAAAGCTACGTAATTAGAAATTTTTACGGATATGATTCGAGCCGCATTAAGGACAATTCATGTTTCAGCACCCTTTGTTCATAATTATGCAACGCCAAAAAAACAAATAAAATAGCCCAAAACATTATGGTCGAATGGCACTAAGAAAAGCCCAAAGGCTTGTTTAGTCTCGTTCCTAGTCTTAAGACTGGGAATGTATTCAGAGAGGCTCTGCCTCTCGTCAAGAAAGAGGAGGCAGAGCCTCCCAGAATGGGTTCCCAGCCTGGAGGCTGGGAACCAGTCAGGGCAAGGGCTGTATCTTAACTTAGTGCCATTCCATTATGGTCATCGACACCCAGACGAATTTGATTTTAGGAGCAACGCTGGTTGGATACGAAGCGGCTGAACTCGTGCATGTCTTTTTGTCGCTGATGGAAGCTAAAGCAACGTGGCAGGTACTCTAACAATCGGTTCATATTCACCCAACTTACGGTGAGGCTTTGCCCAGTCTCGCAAGGCTACTCGTTGGAGATGATATGCCAACCTGTCCCAATATGTAAGAAAATAGCAACCAATAACTACTAACTTGAATATGGGCGAGCGCTTCAAGATATCTGCAAGGGGTCGCTTTTCCCATGCTGAACTATCCAACCAAGACAAAGAACTGATCAAATGTGACAAAGATTGTTGTGATCAGCGTTCCAAGGTCTATGCTAAATGTGGGAAGTATGATTTGAAAAGCTGATAACTTTCATTTTCTTACTTCTCTTGCCTTTTTTCCTAATTCATATTATGCGTAGGTCATGTAATTTTATACAATTCCAAAAATGCGAGCGAAAATACGAAATACAGAGATTTTCTTTGATGTGGAAGGTTCTGCATTAGTAGTAGATGGTGCAAACATCTGCTCTAAACCTGTCGCCTTTCTAATTCACGGGGGGCCTGGTGCAGATCATACTTCCTTCAAACCAACCTTCTCGGCTTTAAGCCGAAAACTTCAACTAGTCTATTTTGACCATCGCGGTCAAGGAAGGTCTGCCCGTGGACTTAAAGAAACCTATACTCTAGACAATAATGTTGAAGATATGGAAGCGTTGCGCCAACACCTTGGTCTGGACAAAATCGTTGTGATTGGCGGTTCTTACGGTGGTATGGTGGCTCTGACTTATGCAGTCCGCTATCCTCAGAATGTCTCTCATCTGATTGTGATTGCCACGGCAGCCCATAGTGGCTTTTTAGAACGGGCTAAGGAAATCCTTGCATCAAAGGGAACTGAAGAACAAAAAGCAAGCGCTCAACGGCTTTGGGATGGGAATTTTGAAAATGAGGAACAGTTAAGACAATATTTTCAAGTGTTGGGATCAATGTATTCGCTAAAATATAATCCCACCACCTCAGCCATTGCTTGGCAGCGGAATATTCTCTCAGTTGATGCGATTAACGTTGCTTTTGGCGGTTTCCTCCGCAACTACAATATTCTTGACCAGTTACACAAAATTACTGCACCTACTTTAGTGATTGCAGGTCGGCATGACTGGATTTGCGCCCCAGAATTTTCTGAAGAAATTGCTCAGGCAATTCCTAATGCAGATTTGAGAATTTTTGAGAATAGCAGTCATTTGATCCGCGCAGATGAGCCAGAAGCACTTTTGGATGCGATCGCGGGTTTCTTAGTTTACAAACGTTAGATCAATTCGTAATATTCTAACCCCAGATTGATACAAAACCTGAGAAAAAAGGAGTCAAAAACTGCCAAAATAACTATTAAATAATTAGGTCAAACCTTTAGAGAACTTAGAATCTGAAGCGCGTTTCATTTTTAATAAGAAATGCAGATACTAAGTCTCATACAATTTATAAAAAGCATTCATAATGAATCTGATGAAAAATAATCCATTTAAGCTGATACCAGCTTCTTACATAATTTTGATTAAGAATGAGAAAATATTACTTATTAGACGTGTTAACACAGGCTATGAAGATGGAAAGTATAGTGTTGTCGGTCTAGTAGATGGAAATGAAACTTTTGTGCAGGCTGTAGTCAGAGAAGCAAAAGAAGAAGTGGGAATAGATTTAATCAGGTGCTGACTGTAACTCTTTTGGGTATTAGACACAGATCAAAAGCCCAAAGTTAGTATAGTACATATGTATGATGCGTAAATCCTAATTATTTTCTGAAATACAGATTTATGGATTCTTCTCAAATTGAAACAGGTGCGCCTCTTTCTATAGAAATTGCTCAGATTGCTTCACCATCAACAACACTCTCTCCTACTTCAACATTCAGCCCTCGTATTTCTAAAGATGGTATTCGCAGGAGTTTGAGGGCTTCTACTGTCGATGGTGTTTTCGCAGCAGTTTTCTCTATTGGTACTGGTGGAATTTTGCTAGGTAATTTCTTGGTGGGGTTGGATGCCAGTCCAGTGGTATTTGGCATGGTGAGTTCTATCCCCATGTTGGTGAATCTCTTTCAGCCGATGGGTGCTTATTTGTCTGAACGCAGCACTAGCCGCTTTCAGTATTCCCTTCGCACTCATGGGATTGGTCGGCTACTATGGCTGATTTTAGTAATTGGCATTATTAGCTTTAGTTGGGGAGGGCTGAATTCCAACCAATTAGTGATATTGTCGCTTTTGATTCTCGTATGCAGCCATTTTTTAGGAGGACTAGGAGCCGCATCTTGGTTGAGTTGGATAGCAATGTTAGTCCCACGGCAATTACGAGGTAGATATTTCGGGCTACGCAATAGCCTTGCCAACTTAACCGAGTTGGTCGGTTTGCCAATCGCGGGTCTAGCTGTATCACATTGGTACGGGGGGCCTATCCAAGGTTATGGGGTGATTTTGCTCTTAGGCATTATCTTTGGAATTGTAAGCTTGGGGTGTCAGTATTTCCAGGTTGATATAAATCCTCAATTAGAAAATACTTATTATGCTAACTCATCTCAAACCAGTGAGATTCAATCAGACTCGGCATCAAATGAACCTAGTGAGATATCTGAACCAATCTCTCTGCCGCAAATGCCAACTCCTCAAAACCAGATAGATAGCAGCATTTGGAAAAACTCTAATTTTTTGGTGTTTCTGCTTTATTTCGGCTTATGGACGTTTGCTGTTAACCTGAGTGCCCCATTTTTTAATCTCTACTTGCTAGATACGCTGAACTTGGATGTGAGTTGGGTAACTTTCTACAACAGCCTGCGAGCAGGGGCACACATGCTCATGCTCATCGTGTGGGGTAGATTAGCAGATAAAATAGGCAATCGTCCGATTCTAATTTTTAATGGAATTCTCATTGCAGTTATACCTTGGCTGTGGCTGAAGATGGGTTCTAGTCCTCTCGACCTCTGGCTGTGGTTGCCACTGTTACACATTTTCATTGGGGCTAATTGGGGAGGAGTTGACTTGTGTAACAACAATCTTCAGATAGAGATTGCACCTGTAAAAAATCAGTCTATATATTTTGCCACAGCAGCAGCTGTCGCTGGAGCAAGTGGTGCTTTAGGAGCAACTATCGGTGGCTTCATTGCTCAATTTGCTGGGTCTTTTGGCATAGCAGAAGTATTTATTGTATCTGGTGTATTACGATTAGCTTCACTTGTCCCACTCATTGTTAAAAAAGATTTGGGTAGTTAACATGAAATTTCTTTGTTACAGAGATGAGCAAAAAATGTTGTATTCAACCTGGAGATTTATCCACCTATAGGAAGAATTGCTAACTTACATCTTTACTCTACAGTAAAAAAGATTCATAACATAGTGACCAAGTTAATGTCAGTAAAGCAGATTATAGAAATCTGTTATTACATAAATCTGACTTTATTCATTTTTTCGTAATGCTTAAGGTATACACATCAAAAATCACCACCCAACAAGTTGAAGCTTTCGAGCGAGACGGTGTTATCTGCGTCAAAAATGTTTTGGATGACATCTGGGTAGAACGGATGCGAACAGCCGTTGACAAGAATGTATTAATCCCTGGCCCTTTAGAAGTTAAGGGCATTCCCAGATCGGAAGGTCATGTGGAACATACCAGTAGCTTATGGCTCACTGATGCTGATTTCCGTGCTTTGGCTTTTGAATCTCCGCTAGCAACGCTCGCTGCTCAAGTCTTGAAATCAGAAAAACTGAACTTTTTGACTGACGGTTTCTTTGTTAAAAAGCCGAAAACAAACAGCCGTGTTGGGTGGCATAACGACCTACCTTACTGGCCAATACAAGGCTGGCAGTGTTGTAAAATTTGGCTGGCTTTAGATAGTGTCAACCAAGAAAATGGTCGATTAGAGTATATCAAAGCCTCTCATCGATGGGGCAAAGAGTTGCGTGAAGGATCAAACCCCTCTTGGTTTGTAGAGCCAGAACCGCAGGAAATTTTATCTTGGGATATGGAGCCTGGAGATTGCTTGATTCATCATTTTCTGACAATTCATCATTCAGTAACCAACATATCTTCCACACAACGACGTGCAGTAGTAACGAATTGGACTGGTGATGATGTTACTTACTATGAACGCCCGAAAGCATGGCCTTTCCGACCTGTTGAAGAAATTGATCTACCAGAATTAAATTCATTCAAAGCCAAAAAACCTGGTGAGCCGATAGACTGCGATATATTTCCTAGAGTTGAACTGCATCGCTAGTTGGAGAAATCGCTACTACTGTATCAACTTTAAATTAATCGATAAGCAAGTTTGTGGTAAGGACTTTAGTCCTTATTTTTTCAACACTAAAGTGCTTACTACAAACTTTTCATTACTAGCTTGACAAAATTTAAAGTCTCTCTCCTAGAAAGAGAGAATTTTTCAGATAGCGTGAAAAGTCAGCTAGGATGTAATCCTATCAAGTTCATTAAGAATGTTGCTATCTATATCAATATCAAATTTTCGAGCGAAATGAGCAGATGATGCGAGTAAATTTGGCAAGTCTTCCATAAGTAATGTTTTGGGATGACAGCCTCCATCTGACCAATCGATATAGCGTCGTCGGTCGTTTTGCAGCTTCAGATGAGATGCATTAGCAAGTACAGTTTGAAAATACGACTCATCTGTATACTTAAGCTTACTGTAGTACAAGGTTAATGCATTTTTATTGCTGTGAAAATCGATAATGTACTTAGCAGCTTTGCTATTAGCACAAAACCATTGACTTCCACTGAAACAAGCAAGTTTTTTGGAAAAAGGAAGGAATGGTTTTGTCAATAACGGATGTTCCAAGCATATTTCTACATTCAGATGTGCCAGATGTTTTTTTGAGTAATGAAAAGAAAACGATTTTGTACAGTATCGTTGATAAGAATTTTTCAGCCACAACATATTCGGGCTTACATCAGATTTATAAGTTTTATATGTGATTTGCTCGTATTGAATATAAGCATCATATTGACTTGAGGCTAGTTCATCCAATATTTGCTTTGCAGTTTTAATGGGATAGTCTGCGCCACTGAGTAATACAAACCAATCCGGTGGATTTGGAACCTCATACATTAATAGAAGTGCTTGTATTGTGGCTTCTACTAAAGTAAAATCTGCCCACTTTGTTTGAAGATGAGGGTGTACTAATAAAACATTCTTTGATAGAACATCTACAGATAAATTACATTTTGAAAAATCATGATGACACACAATTGGAGGAAAGTTAAACATACTATTTAACTTATTTATTAGTCTATAAATTTGTAGAGGTTTTGTATGAGTTAGTAAAATAAAACCTATCGGATTTCTGGAGGAGTCAGACATTTGCTTAAGTTGTATAGATTGAAAATATTTTAAAATATGTATATTTATATAAATAAATATTTGTGATTATTTAAATAAGGTTTTAGCTATATTCAAATAACGATTGGAGAGCGATCGCAGTCTCAACCGACTTTTAATATAGCGATCGCTCTCCTACCCACTACAAGCAGAAAACCTATGGTGATAAATTCACGAGCAATTCTGCAACACCTTTTGATTACTGCCCAAAGTTTCATTGATAGCTGTAATTAATAACTCATTTAGAGGGATTCCCGCCACTTTCGCCATAGAGGAAATCACACTTTTGGGGGCAAAAGAACAATACAACCCAGCTTCTAAAAACCAAGGTTCTCCCTTTGGGTCGATGCGAAAGTCAAATAAACTGTAGTGACGACAACCCAAAGCCTGATGGCATTTCTTAGCTACTTGCTGAACCTTTTGGGTGATCGGATCGTTAGGGTCTACAATCCAAGACTTCTTATTATCTTTAGCGGCGAAACGCAAGTTACCATCGTCCGTTTGTTGGAGTTTATCAGCATGGTTGCGGATGGGTTTGGAGTCAGGGTCTAACAGATACTCTTCAAGGGGTAAACCCACTAGTTCCCCATCTTTGACAATGATGCCGCATCTGACTTCTCGACCGAGTTCGATGAATTCTTCTACAATAACCTCCGAAGCATATTCAAATGCTTGCTTGAGAGCAGCGTCATATTCAATAGCCTCTTTGACTAAGGCCATCCCTAAAGAGTTATCGGAACTTACAGGTTTAACGATCGCTGGAGGTGTAATTGTCGGAACGTCTCCTTGGCGAAGCAGTTCTCCACGAGGCACTTTTACCCCTGCGGCTTCAACAATTGCTTTGGTTCTGCCTTTGTGTGCCGCGATCGCCATGATCTCTGAAGTATTGCCGACATAAGGGATCTTCAGCAGGTCGAATAGGGCGCGGTAGTGAGTCATTCCAGGAATACAAAACATTTGTGGTAACACGAGGCCAATGTTTTGCGCTGTTATAAACTCTATGGCATGGGATAGAGTCATCGGTTTGGTGTCAGCAATATCTTCCGGGCTGAGTGAGGGAGGAAATCGCCATTGGCGATCGGGTGTGATGTATGCAATTTGAAAATCATATTGCGATCGATCTGCCGTTGCCGCGAGACAGTCTTGGGCATAAAGGCGTGATAAATCACAGTAAAAATTATTGTATGCAGACCCAACTAAATGAAGGATACGAAGTACTGGCATAATTCATCTTCCTATGTATTGTTAGTATTTATATAGCGGTTATTAGTTGAGTGGGCTATAAGAACCCCACCCCCAACCCCCTCCCCGCAAGCGAAGAGGGGGCTATGATCTACTGAATTCTTCAATTACGAATTACGTTAGCGTAGCGTTAGCGAGTCCACGTTCGCTTTTAGCGTCTCGTAGAGAGCGTCATTACGAATTACGAATTATTTTAATCGCCACCTAATTCCACTAGTTTGCCAATATTGAAGTCTATTTTTACCCATCCTTTGAGTTGTTGCAGATTCTTCAGTAACAGTAAAGGAATTTGCCAATGATGCAAAGTCAAAAATGGTATAGGGTCATCAAGACTGTAAATAGCATCAGTGCCCCGCACTAAAGTATTAACCGATGTTTGCAGTTGTTTCCAAGAACGAATACCAGTTAGTCGCCAGATTTCGTGATAGAGGAAGTAACTCGGTTTGCTACTTGCTAGAGGTTCTAGAGGTGCAGCTAGGGGAGTTTCACTAAGATAGGCATCTGCAACACCGGGGTGATTGTAGAACATTGTAATTGCCGAATGGGTACGGGGATTGCATTCAATGGCGTAAACAGTACCGTCTTCAGCTTGGATAAAGTCGAAAGAAACTTGCCCAGTCAGTGCCAAACTCTTGACGAAGTGTTGCACCCATTGACGGATTTGGGGATTTTCGACGTTTTCATAGTTGATTTGAAACGCAGAAGAGTTTGAACAGCAATGCAATCTTAATTCCCCATCGCGCACTGTACTATGTGTGCATAACTCCTTACCAGGAATAAATTCTTGCATAATCCAAGGTTTTTCTGGACTGATGGGTAAACTATTGACAAAGGCTGCTGTTTCTTCTGGGGTGTCGCAGGGAAGTTTGGTTAAATTTAAGCGGCGAACGGAGTCGTAATCAATACTTTTAAGAATATATTTGCGGGTTTCTTGACTAAAATCGAAATTGATAACTTGTTGAGGATCGGTAATTTTAAACGATTTGGGGACAGATAAACCAAGCGATCGCGCCCGATCGGTAAAGGCAAATTTATCATCCAACATTTTGGTTATATCTGGATCGAAGTGGAAAACTTCGCAGTATTCTGATAATACAGGCTTTGCTAAAGAGTCATAATAGCTAGCGACAGGACTGCATACAGGTACGTAAACGTCAACCTTTTCTTTTTTGACGATTTCTACTAGCGCCTGGATATAGCCTTCAGGATCTTCTTGTGGAGCCGGAACCGTATAAAAACGACTTACCGCCTTTGAAAATCTATGACCAGACAACCAGTATTTGTGACCTTCAATCAAAATAACTCTGTGTCCTGCGGCATGGAAAGAGCGAGCAAGTTGCAACGCTTTAGTCATCTTGGCTCCACTTACCAAGATAGTTTGAGGATGAGCAGCTACGACAGCTTTTTTCGTAAACGGCGAGCGCACAATGCCCCACAGCAAAGATATCAATACTATCAAAGCATTGAACGGCAAGGCTATTAGTAATAATGTCAGAGTACCGAGAGTCTTGAATAGAGCTACTACCTTTACGCTAACACCTGTTGATGACGTTGGAGATTGAGGTAGAGATAAAGAAATTGATTGTGCCATAAGTCTTTCCTTTGTGTTTATTGTAGAGACGTTGTATTGCAACGTCTCTACAAACTTCGCTACACCACGCGTCTAATTAGGGTTACACCATCTCGGATGGGTAATAGAACTTGCTCGACACGAGGATCGGCGGCGACAATACGGTTGAACTGAGCGATCGCTTCACCATTAACAGTACGTTGTTCGGGTGGTAGGTAAACTTGTCCCTGCAACAAAGTGTTATCCACACAGATTAACCCGTCGGGAGTCAGTAAGTTACTATCCAAAATGATCTGGAAGTAATCTACATACTCTTTTTTATCTGCATCAATGAAGATCAGATCGAATACTTCTTTTCTCGCAGCCAGCTTGTGGAGTGTCTCTAAGGCAGGTGCTACTTCTACAACGATTTTGTTGCCGTGGGGAGACTCACTAAAGCAAGCTTGAGCAAATTCAGCAACATAAGGATCTACTTCGCAACCGATAAGTTGCCCATCACTTGGTAATGCTTCTGCCATTGCTAAAGCTGAATACCCTGTGAACATTCCTACTTCTAGAACGCGCTTTGCTTTGGTGATATGAACAAACATTTTCAATGTCTGTCCTTCCAAATGTCCTGAGAGCATTTCCTGCTCTAGTTGGCGCACTGTTTCACCATCGCTGAAGCGTTTGCTCCAGTCTTCAATACTTGTTTTTTGCGCTAATGCTGTCAATGCGCTCGATTCGGGGGTGGTGTAATCATCCAAGTAGGGATCTAAACCCGCCGCTAATTGAACTCCCTGCCGCAAAGAATCTAATATCTCTACGGGAATGTTCTTCTCTTCTGCTAATTTTAGGGTTTGCTGTAGCTGCGCTACTAAGATGCTATGTGGCGTTATCGGTCTAGCTGTTTCTCGTCCTAAAACACTCGTCATATCTTCACACCCCTACTAGCTTGCCTTTTTGACTTTCAATGTATGCGTCAACCCCTTCTCCGCCACGAGGGTATTTAGCACAAAGACGTTTGTGTTCAGCTAGGGCAGCATCAAGTTCTTCACGAGTCAGATCGTTAGCAAAGAAGCACTCACCAATCGGACAAGGCATGGCTGCACGTTGTTTGCCATCTCGTGTCAAGCTTATAGACTGAGTAGCATCCCAGAGCAAATCCCCATCCAGTAGAGGATGATCGAGTGATAAACCGATGCGACTCATCAAGTCTAGGATGCGATCGCGCTCTCCTGTTGAAATATAGCCGCGTTGTGCTGCAATGGTTGCAGACAAAGCCATATCTATATTGACTGCATGACCATGATATAGAGGTATTTGAGGTGCTAATTCTAGGGTAGGACTCCAAGTATGACCGTAGGCAATGACGCGATCGAGGTCTAGTTCATGCAAGTTAGGAGTCTCTAACTCCAACATAGTTTTGATTGCCTCGTAGTTGACTTTATGGGCAATCTCTTTAATTTCCGGTGTTGCATTCACGTGTCCAAAGTGAGTGGACAGCAGTTCTTCGCCATATTCGTATAGCAGTTCAAAAACTTCAGAGTTAGACACTACCGCAATTTTTACTAACTCTGCCATTCCATTACGAACTTGAGCCGTTGGCAAGGTTTTCAAGAATGAGAAATCCAGGATTACTTTTAAAGGTGCATGATATGCTCCCAAGCGATTTTTCAACTTGCGATGATTAACTGCTACCTTAATCGCTACACCTGCATCGATCAAACCAATCAACGTAGTAGGAATGCGGATATAGTTGCTCTTGCGACGGTAAGAAGCGCAAGCAAAACCAGCCACATCAGTAACTAGACCACCACCGACAACTAAGACTGGTTCTTTACGAACTAAGCCAAAATCCGAAAAAGCGTCAACAATTTTTTCAAACGTTGCCAGGGTTTTAGCTGGCTCTGTAATGATGATTGGAAATACCGTCAGTTCAATGTCATAGTGTCTAAAATATGACCTGATTTGATCGCCATAAAGTTCATGGACATTGGCATCAATCACAGTCAGACAGCGACCAAATTTTGCATAGCTATCTGCAATTTCTCTGTTTTCAATATCAAATGCACCGTTGACATAGACAAGACTAAAATCAATTTTTTCGTAACCTTGCACGTGAAACGCAGATTCAGTAGCTTCAAATGATGCTTGAACTTTATTCATGTGTGTTGACCTTATTTCAATTACAAAATTGTGAGATTTAGGTAATAATTGCGATTTACCCTAATGTATGCCAGCAAATAACTACGCCTTTCACTCTTTCAGATAAAAGACAGACCAAAATTAGCTTTTAATAAAAAGCTAACGTTTATTGCTGACTGGTAATGTTATTAAACAACATCATTCATTTGAGTAAATTCTATAGATGGGTTAACCTTTAATTCGGCATAACCTCAAGCAAGACAACTTGATCCACTAGCAATATATTGGCATAATACTTGCCTGCTTCTTCTGTGGATTATTGACTTTAATTTTGGGAAATTCATCTGAATTCAGATTTATTCCACTATATTTAAATATAGTGGCTTTCCAACTGTACGATTCCGTAAGAATTCTAGCCGAGACAACTGATTATATAGTTGCTCTCCAAGCTTTAATTTGAGATTAGAACCTTGATTAATCGTTAGTTGGCTGTTTCTTAGCATTAGTCTCAAACCTTATATTACTAAACTCGCTACATTCTATTTGCTTCAGAATAACAGTGGACTTTTAGGAAGTTTAACTGAAGTTTATCTGAGTTTTTATTAACTCCAATATATTTGTCTCTAGCAGCTTTCCAAGCATTAGACTTTACAAAACTTATGTCCTAGTAAACTACTCATATTCTTTATCATTATCTATCTCCAGGCTGACACTTGATATTACAGGCATGATTAATCCTCATCTCGCTGTTTTTTTGCATTAGTCTCAAACCATAAAATGGCTCAAAACAAAAATGACTTACTGCATTCTATTCAGAATAGCAGTAGAGTACTTCCTTATTAAGTCAATTTAGTGTTCAGTATTTGACATACTTACCTCAGCAACTCCTGAAAATTCAGAATTTAAATATATCTGAGTTACTAGTAACAAAATTTTAACTTTTTTAAGGAACAGTTGTGTGTGTTAAAGGTTTCCAAGTTTGCTTAAATTGCTTTCTTAGTCCTAAATTAAGCCTTTTCAGGCTAAACTAGCAAATAGTTTACTAGTTGGTTACTGAAAAGTTCAACACAAATCATAACATTACATTAATACAAATCATAACATTTGTAAATATATTTAAGTCAATCCACCATACGAAGGGTACTGGATAACCAGACATCGACAAAAAGATATGTCTGAAGATAGATATTTTATACAACAAGATATTTTGTGCAGAATCTATACTAAGAAACATTTGGTGAATTTAATTATGCGTTGCGTTGCCCGAAATCGGTCGCTTTGTCGGTTCTAGATGCACATACATACAATGTTTCACCTTCGTGGACATAGTTCACGGGTAAAAGATCGCAGTTTAGCGGATGAAATCAACAGTACACTAATTCACACAGATAGCAAAATATTGCCACAATATGCGATCGCAACTGGTATAGTTTAAGAAATCATGGAACACACGCTGTGTTTGTATCATATCTGCGTTGAAAACTGACGAGGCTGACTTGAGTGGAGCTAATCTGAGCGGGGCTAACTTAAGTCGAGCTAATCTATTGGCGGCTAATTTGAGTGAGGCTAATTTGAGTTGGGCTAATCTTAGTTATGCTAAATTGAGTCTGACTAGTTTTATTGGTACTAATTTGGAGGGTGCTAATGTGACTGATGCTGACATAGTTGGCGTCAGATTTGAAAATGCCAACCTCAAAGGGTCTTACCTTAGTGATTTCGGCTATATAAACAATGCGTTGTTCCAAAATACTATTGTGGGTGATAGTAGGATTATCGTCGGCCCAGAGATAATTCATGGATGAATATTCTTGGTTACTCTATCAGCCAATAGGAAGCTAATCAAATAAGAATTTTTATACAGCTGTTTTCAAGTAGATGAGGTACAAAATAACTGAAGTGTCTGCTTCAACATCCGATATTGCTTGACAAGTTAATTTCGATAGAAAAAATTGAGTATTTCTAAGCAGACAAAACCTATTTAATATCATGTCCGTATAATTAGTTATGATTTCCACAGTCATTGCACCCCACCCCCAGCCCCTCCCCGCAGGCGGGGAGGGGAGACAAAGCATAGCTTTGGCGGGGTGGGGTTCTTCGGGTTTAATAAGCAATCAAGCGGACATGATATAAATTACTTTTTATAAAAACTTAAGATTTCTTAACTTAGTTTAAATAATCTTGGTATTGGCTTCAGAATATAAGAGCATCGCTTTGTAAAGGTTAGTTGATATTAGTTGTCAAACCGCTGGTGAAGTTAGAAACTAAAGAAATACAACACACGCAATTATTTTATGACTGCTATTTCTAACCTAGAATTCAAACGACCAATTTGGCAAACCGCGATCATATTGACCTTGGGCTTTTGGCTCAGTGCTAGTCTAGTTTTAGACTGGGTAATTATGCCTAGCCTTTATCTTTCTGGGATGATGAGTCAAGCTGGTTTTACGACAGCAGGCTATACGATTTTTTGGAACTTCAATCGGATGGAATTATTATCAGCTGCTGTAGTCCTGACTGGGACACTAGCTTTAAGCAAAACCCGATATCACTGGAGTATTGGCAGTATTGTTTTATCTGTACTGCTGCTAACTATAGCTGTCCTTGACACCTATTTCTTAACTCCGCAGATGTGCGCTATAGGAGTTCAACTCAACCTATTTGAAGCTGCTGCTGCTATTCCGTCGACAATGAATTTACTACACGCTAGTTATTGGGTACTGGAAGTAGTGAAGCTGGTAGCTGGTGGTACACTTTTAAGCTGGTGCTGGCGGGAGCAATTTTAAGTAGATGGAGAAGTATAACGGTGAGAGTTTCCACTTATAAATCTCACGCCAAAGACGCAAAGAAATTCTTTGCGTCTTTTTGCTACATATATCTTATGAGTTAATGAATGTGATGTTTACGACGGGCTACACTTATGCGTACAATTTCGTGTTTATGTTTGTGATTTTTCAAACTTGGGATTTTTTGGATAAATTCCTACCATAAAAATGATTCAGTTTTTTATAATGTAATTCAATAAGCAGACATATAATTATCTTTTACTATACATTTTCAGCTTTCCCGGACATTTAAACAAATAAATATTTATAACAATTTTCTGGAAAATGATATCAATTAGTTTTCATGTTTAATTTACTGATTTATCATGAAGTTTACATATTTCTGCTAACTTTTTTTGAAAATTATAGTAACCTAAGTTTTAGTGAGTATGTTACTTGTTATCTACCATCTAGCTGAAAACAGCTATTTTGCAGGTATCTACTACTAATCAAGAATTGTTCTGTAGTTCTTGAATTTGTCACTCCAATTTGTGCAGGATGACTATTTAGCCCCACATAACATTAGAACCCGTTTCCAGTACTTATGAAGAGATTCCCTTCTGCTGATTTGGTCGCCTGTGCATCTCACCACACACCATCATGGCGACAATTATCAGCAAGCTCATTCTTGGCCGGAAGTTTGCCATTCTCTTGTGCAAGTGATAATTTTGCCGAATCCCGACACTAAGAGTTGCTCTACAATCACAAACTTAAGTAAGATATTGAACTTTTGGAATGCTTAGTTTTCAATAATACTTTTTCTCTTATGAAGTTATCCTCAAGAATAAACTTCTTGAAAAAGTACCCAATGACTTTCGTCACGGATATAAAAACATACTTTCTCAGCGCGGACTTAATGCCTACAAGCCTTGATGGGGAAGCATTTACGTTTACATTAAAGTAAATTTAGGTTGCTCCAGACTTTAGGATTAGGGACAAAAAACTTTTGCAAGAGAACTAAAGTATCTATAATTTTAGGCTACAAAATACGGATAACAATGATACTTTTGTGACTGATGGGCGAGAGCCAATGGTCTTTGTGTGGCACTTGAGTTACTGTTAGATTGGCTAGATTAGTTAAAGATACAGAAAACCAATCTAATTTTTGAAATACTATATCCTGGCAACTAGTCGGGCAATTTTGCTATTGGTCAGTAGCATGAATTGGTTTAGTTGTAAGTTGTGGATTATAGCTTAACAGAGATTGGGGAACTAAGAGTTGGGGGGTGTGGAATCTCTGTACTAACTCAAATATGACCGCTATATTTATCTGAAAAGTGCTTCCAAGAAAGTCACGGTGAATTCCGAAAAGGTAATTCACTAATTTTACCTGCAAATATTAATTTTATTCCAGAGCGATCGCAATGAAAACACTTCCGATTAGTAGATACAGATTTTTTCAAAAGCTCCAGCCCCTAACTTTGTTGAAAAAAATCACTGGTAAGTCGGTTACTGGGTGTTTACAGGTGTTTAGCACATCAGGCTCTTGGTCAATATATGTAGATGAAGGGAAATTAATTTATGCCAGCTACTCAGAGAAAATGTTTGAGCCGCTTTACAGAAATTTGCAACGCTTGAGTCAGCAAATTTCTACTCTCCCTGACGGAATCAAAGACCAGTTGCGGGCGATATTTGAAACTGGTATTGAAAATCAGGCAATACCGAACCCAGATTATCTGGCGATTTGTTGGTTAGTTAATCAGAAATATATTAGTTCTTCTCAAGCAGCAATGCTGATAGAGCAATTGGCGCTAGAAGTTATAGAGTCATTTCTGAATTTAGAGGAGGGAAGTTATGAATTTATTCCTGAGAGCTTTCTGGATGATATGCCAAAGTTTTGTCATCTAAATGTTCGTTTATTAGTTGAACGGTGTTTAACGCCCCGAAATGTTCGCGTTAGCGTCTCTGAAACAGATGCGGTTTATCGTCAAACATCACAAAATTATCAATCACATACCTCACAATTTTTCCAAATAAATGAGCTACAATCTAAAGCCAAAACTACGCCAAAGTTGCCTAAAATACACGGATCTAAACCAGCAGCCTACTCGATTAATACCCATGAATACAGAGGTCAGCAAATAATCCAACCGCCTGCTGACAGAAAAATCTACACAATCTTGTGTATTGATGACAGTCCTACGGTATTGAATGTTATTAAAAGTTATTTAGATGAGCAGACTTTTTCTGTTATCGGAGTCACTGATTCCTTAAAAGCTCTAATGCAGATTATCCGGATAAAACCCGACATAATTTTGTTGGATATATCAATGCCTAATCTCGATGGGTATGAACTCTGCTCTTTGCTGCGTAAACACTCATATTTTAAAAATACACCTGTGATTATGGTGTCAGAAAAAGTAGGATTTCTAGATAGAGCTAAAGCTAAGATGGTGAGAGCATCAGGCTATTTAACTAAGCCTTTTAAACAAGGAGATTTACTAAAAGTTATTTTTCAACATATTGTTTAATTTCCTAATATAGCAAGTCACTTCATTTAAACAGCCTATTATTTTAGATATTTAAGGTTGAATATTATCTGCTTCCCTATCATTATAGTTATAGAATATTATCTAAGTGAGTTAAATTTAATTAGTCATTCTCTCCTAAGAAATAAGCCAGGAGGCAGAAGGAAAGAAGATTTGACTTGTTTCTTCCATCTATAACGGAAGCAAGCGCGTCCGTAAACAGCTTATATCATGTCCAGCTAAATACTTGTCATTTGTCATTACGATCGCAGCGATCACGGAGTAAAGTAATCGCATCCGAAGTGATTGCAACTCTTAGAGACGCTTTGCGAACGTTCCACTCTGTTCCACTCGCAATGACATATTGTATAGCAAAGTGCTGAGTGCTGAGTGCTGAGTAAGAACCCGGTCGTTTCAAGCCTTTGAGCAATCAACACTGTCCTAACCTATGTGACTACGGCTATAAGTGATTAACCTAAAAGTTGGTAGGTTTATTTTTCCTGAAATGTCCAGACTCCTTCATCCCAATCTGATTCTGTTGGGGGTGATTGTAACCAATGCTGACAACGCAACAGATGCAACATAGCAGCTTTGTCCTGGCTGTCTGCTGCCAAAACTAGAGCAAATTCAGCTCTAGCACGGTTAAAATCGCGTTTGAGGTAATATTCGCGTCCTTTGTGATAATGCTCAATCACCTGCAATTTTTCGCTTTCAATTGGATTGGAACGCAAACCCAGTAATTCATATATGGCTACTGGTTCGTTTCTACCTTTGACACGAATGTAATCTAGTTCCCTAGCCCAAATATTATCTTGGCAAGGTTTAAAAGTGTTATGGCTAATAATAATATCGCAACCATACTGTTTACTAACACTTTCTAATCGGGAGCCAAGATTAACGCCATCACCAATGGCGGTAAATTCCATCCGTTTACTAGAGCCAATATTCCCACTAATCACGGTATCTGAGTTAATGCCAATGCCAATTTTAATTCTGGGCTTATCATCTGTATGGCGACGTTGATTAAATTCGTGCAAGCGATCGCGCATTTCTAAGGATGTTTGTACTGCCATCCAAGCGTGTTCTTCTAATGGTAGAGGAGAACCAAATACAGCCATGATGGCATCGCCGATATATTTGTCAAGAGTGCCTTTATGTTTAAAAACTGCCTCCACCATTGATTCAAAATATTCATTGAGCATACTCACCACTTCTTCTGCTTCCAAGTTTTCTGTTAGTGTGGTGTAGCCGCGAATATCGGAAAATAAAATCGAAACTTCTTTGCGATCGCCTCCTAGTTTAGCGTCATCTAATTTCAGCAATTCTTCTGCTAATTCCTGGGTCATGTAGCGGTACATCGTACTCTTGAGCCGCTTTTCATCACTAATATCTTCCATCACCACCAGCGCCCCACGGACTTGCTCTTGGTCGCTAGCATCGGCAATAGTGTTAATCGATAAATTAATACTATGTTGTTCTGTACCAGTGCTGAGAAGTGTGCGATCGGGGTAATATTGCTGGCGACCTTTTAAGTCAACTGCATGTAAAGCATCCTGATACCACTTGCTAAAGTCGCCTTCTTTGATGCCAATGACATCATTAACTAATTTACCTTCTAAACGGTCATCTACTCCCAGTCCTAGCAAACGTTGGGCGCTTTCATTGGCGGCGATAATTAACCCAGTTTTATCAGTGGAAACCACTCCATTGGAAAGACTACGCAGAATATCCCGTTGCATTTGTTCTTGTTGCTTGACTGTGGCAAACAACTGGGCGTTTTGCAACGCGACTCCCGCTTGAATATTAAAAGCTTCCATGAACTCTTCATCGTTGCGGTCAAAGCTAGCTTGGAAGCAGTCGGGAGCTTTTGGCCAATCAGCTGGATTATAAGGGGGAAAATCCCCGGATTTCTTTTTATTTACGAGTTGGGTAACGCCAATCAGTTGTTGATCGGCATTAAATACTGGCATACAAAGCAAGCTACAGGTGCGATAGCCATTTTGCTGGTCTAGTTTTTGGGCTGTCTCTGAGTCAGGATCGTAGTATAAATCAAAGCCAATATTCAGTTTCTTGCCAGAAGCCGCTACTATCCCAGCAAAGCCTTTACCTACAGGGACTCGTAACTCTTTTGTTGAACCATCATCCTGAGTGATTTTCGTCCACAATTCATGGCGATCGCGATCTATTAACCATAGTGTACTGCGATCGGCATTCATCAGTTCCTTGGCTTCATCCATTACCCGTTTGAGGGTGTCTTCTAAGTCAAGACTGCTTTGAGAGAGAGACTTGATTGCCTTCATCAACGCCGCCACTGCTCTTTGTTTTTGGGTGGCTACATAAAAAGAGCGCGAAGACTCTAAAATCAGGCGAATCGAAGGGGCAAATTCTTGAAATAATTGTTCGTCGGCAGAAGTAAAACCTTTGGTATCAATGCGCTCTGCAAGTGGAGCATCGTGATTATTTACAGATTTTAATTTATTCAGTAATTGTACTACTGCAACTAATTGCCCATGTTCATTTAAGAGTGGCAAAGCTAACATGGTGTAGGTGCGATAGCCAGTTCTCTTTTCTTGCTCTTGGGCAAAATGCGATCGCGGATCGTTATAAAAATCAAAGGGAATATTAATAACTTCTTTAAAAGTGGCGACTTCACCACCAATACCTTTATTAGCGGGGATGCGAATTTCTAAAGAGCGACCGCCCTCACCCTCAGCTAGAATTGACCAAAGTTCTTGTTTTTCTTCATCCAATAAAAATATCGTCGTCCGGTCTGCCCCCAGTAATTCCCCGGTTTTCAAGGTAATCGAATGCAACATTTCTTGCAGAATGGTTTCAAACCCTTGAGAATCAAGCATTGATAGGGTTTGATGAACAATCTGTAATTTTTGCTCGACATCCTTAACGACCTGTTTAAAAGTATCCTGAGTCAGGGGAGCAAGAAACGTAGAAAAAGTTCCTTGTCTTGTGGCAAGAGCACCCACAGGAGCAGATTTTGCTGGTAATTCGAGGTTTTCTTGGTTGTGAACACCAATAATCAAATCGGTGGTCTCCCCACAACTTCCTTGATACGCTGACATAACTGGTATTTTATATAACAGAATGAGGTTTTAGATTTAACAATGAGATTAAATTTATGTAAGTGGTGTTAAAAGCAACAATTGCTTGACATTATCCATAGTTTAATCGCTTGTTTAGCCAGCGTCATCCTGTGAATAAACGCTCAAGCTGATTACCAACAAGCATGGCTTGAGCAAAACCCCTTCCCCTTGGTGGATACAGATGATAAATAGAGGGTCAGACCCCTCATATAAACGAGAAAACAATGTTTTCCGTAGAGGACTGATTGTTAGTGTTGCGTTGTAAGTTTTTGCAAGGGCACACTAATGAGCATTGCTGTATCCGTAAGATATAGTCGATTTATCTGAAAAATGCTGTATTTTATAAGTAATTATACGGTTATTGTATGACCTCTGGCTCAACTGCGATCGCTTCCTATCGCAGATATATATGTCAGCCGGAAAAAGAAGTGCTGAGTAAAAAATAATAGTACAGGTCGGCGGTAATAAACCACTCTATTTGTCTGTTGTGATGCCTGTATCCGACTACCAGAGCAAACGCATCTTATTTCCTAATAAAAACTAAACATATAAAAGCACATTTTTGCATCGATGTTTTTGGTCTAGTCGCTCCCTTGTTTACATAAAATCATTCAGAATCAGAACTCGAAAAAGGATTTGTACAATAGAAAGAATAAGGATTATCATAATCACGATAGTGAGGTACTGTAAACTTATTATTATCTTCAGAAGCTTTTATTCGGCAATATGGTTCTAAATTGAGGTCTATCATATAATCGTTACCACCTCCTAAAGAAGGTTTAACTTCTTTGGTTTTTTTTGAAACTGAAAAATGACAAACCCATCGATGTACTGGATAAGCATGTGGTTTGTTTGTTAAAATCTCAGCCCTTCCTGGTTTTATAGTATCTCCTTTACTCTTGTCAAAAAGAGAGTTATTTTTAGCATATTTTTCCATTTGCACTACTATAGTACTGTGCTTACATACTTCGTTTATTTCCATTTTTTTATCAGCACCTTTTTTATTGTACTCTTCATTAATGTATTCACCAAAAACAGGCGTATATCTCAAATAAACTTCCCTTTTAGATATATTTTTATTTTCATCTTCTATTGAGTATTCACAACTAAATGGTAACAAATTCACATTCTTACTATCCTCGAACGCTTTATAAGAACCAGTTACAGTACCTGATTTTTTCTTTATTTCTAATTCTTCTTCTATCAGTTTTATGGTTTCTTGACATATTTTATTTTGGTAAGTAGAATCGGAAATTCTATTGATTATAAAATTTTGATACAAATTTCCACTAGTTAAGAATACAATCAAAAATATTAATGAATTAGCAATAAAAGGATGATTACTTAAAAAATGTGCAAAAAATGTACTATTTATAAACTTAAAATAAGGAGAGTTAGGAAAAATACTATTAAATAAGTTATAAAAAACATTACTTTGCTTAGAAGTATTCGGGTCTGATGTATTAGAAGTATTTGGGTCTGATGTATTAAAAGAACTTGGGTCTGGTGTATTAGAAGAATTTTGGTCTGGTGTATTGGAAGAACTTGGGACTGGTGTATTAGAAGAATTCGGGACTGGTTTCTTAGGTGTATTGGACATAACGTTAATTTTTAATTATTTGGATAGGTTTTTAATTTAACTTTAAACATTGAAAATAAAAAAAATTTACTCTAGTTATCAGAAGTAATCTTCATGCAAATACATTGAGTCTAATGACGACCCATTTGGTTAAAATCCTTATCTGCTTTAATACAATCTATCTTTCTTGACTCATTGTAAGTGCCATCAATCATATCGATTCGGCAGTTATTAAACTCGTGATTTTAAGTCACAGTAATTTCTTGTTCGTTGTAATAGTTTTGACTATTCAGAGTTGAATACAAATCCTAAATGGTTTATTACGTTTTGCGAGGAAAAAATCTATCTTAGGGAATAGTGAGAAAGAGAGACCATTTATACAGTAAATTTTTAAGCGGCTAGACGATGTAGGATAATGCGAGCCATAACGACATATATAGTAGCCTTACTCATTTCACAAAGGCGTTCGTAATGCTTGCTGAGACGATGATACTGATTGAGCCAGTATCTGTAAACTGTTGAACTGGGTGGGAAGTCTCCAGGAAGCATATTAGACTTCTTGGCATTTGTCGGGGTAAAGGGGAAGGTGGGGCCCCTGAAGGGGATAAGGGGCAGGGGAAAAGGGTAAAGAAACTCAAAATCCTTTCCCTTTAACCTTTTTCCTTTTCCCTAAGAGTGCAAAAATATATTTTTGCAAGAGATTTATTCTATGTACATACACTGTCTTCAAAGTATCCTATCTTTGCGATTTCCCTTAACCCACCACCTTTATATTTACTTTATAAATAGCCTTTAAGGACTAAAGTCCTTACTACCAACTGCTTATCAATCAATTTAGTATTGACAGAGTACTACTAGCTCATAGATATTTATTTTTATACGGATAGAGTTAATTAAAAATATTAAGCACAATATTATCTCAGCCAAACATAAATATAAAATCAGATTCAATCTTTGAATTTAACCCATATATTACATGGGCTAGAACATTCACCCTATTATTGGAAATCTACAGGATTATTTTAATGAAAAAATTAAATACTCAAGTATTTTTAGGCTTGATAGGTGCATTTTTGGCAGTCGGATACTCCAGTTTGCTGGCTAGAGAAATTCCCATACAGAGTACATCAAACCTGAGAAAGGATTTATTAGCACAGTCAGAAACTAACCCGAATGTCAATGAGTATCTGGAGAAAAATAAACCAGAAAGTTATAACGCTCTGAAAAGGCAGTTAGATGCAGCGATTGAGGATGCAAAAAGACCGAGTGAACATAAAGTAGTAAAAAACCTTTGGCCATTGTCAAAAACTAATCCTCAAATAAAGTGGAGAGAAAATAACGGCAAAATTGAATATCTGATGGCGAGTTGGAAATATGTCAAAAACCCAACTGAGGATTGGAAAGTAGGTACAAAAAAAAGCATAGAAGCACGGACTTGGTTAACAGCTGTTCCTCAAGTTAAAGAATTTTGTCAAAATTGTAAGGGAATCGGTATAAATATTCCCGGTAATATTATGCTTTCTCTGAGGTTACAGCAGTATTTAGGCTTAATTTTAAATAGAAATTCAAATAAGACGCATTTTGTAGAAATGTGGGTGAAAGCTGAAGATTTAAGTAGACCATGTGTCGATCCAGAAATTAATGATTCTAGTTGTAATGTTTTTGAGATTCCGATTCCTGCTAGTTATCCAATTTTGCAAGAGATATATACAACTTCTTATGCAATTGCTAACCAAGAACATTATCCTTGGACAGGTTTAGGCTACACCTATGATTGGGGAAATCCCAAAAAACCTCGTGAAGGAGCTAGTGAGTTTCTGATTGACGGAACTAAAGAAAAACCGATAGAAGTAGAAGTTGTTTCAGTCACAGCGACGAAAGAATATTGTAATAATCAATATTTAACGCTAAAAGATTAGAAATGAGCGCTCATGAAACATCTTGAAGGTAAAGTGGCTTTAGTAACTGGTGCTACGCGGGGAATTGGTAGGGGAATTGCCATTGGCCTTGGTGAAGCAGGTGCAACTATATACATTACGGGTCGCAGCCTCAACAACTCCTCCAGTGATGGGGTTTCAGGAAGCCTTAGTGAAACGAAATCAGCCATTGAGGAAGTCGGTGGTGTATGCATTCCCGTCCAAGTAGACCACAGCGACGATGAGCAGGTGCGTTTGCTTTTCGATCGCATTCAAGATGAGCAGAATGGCCAACTCGACCTACTGGTAAATAATGCTTACTCAGGAGTTCAGGCATTAAAAGACGCTCAGGGACAGCCTTTTTGGGATTCTGAACCAAGTCTTTGGGATGCTAGCAACAACGTTGGCCTTCGGAGCCACTATGTTGCAAGTGTTTTTGCGGCTCGGATGATGACTAAGCGTAAGTCTGGACTCATTTGCACCATTTCCTCGTGGGGTAGTGTGTTTTATCTATTTAATACAGTTTATGGTGTTGGTAAAGCAGCTTGCGATCGCCTAGCTGCTAATATGGCTGTTGAGTTAAAGCCTCATAACGTCACTTCTGTTTCAATTTGGCCGGGTATTGTTGGTACTGAGCTTTTTTCCAGTTTTGCTTCGGAAATGAATCAAACTAATGCTACTGACCAGAAAAACTCATTTTTAAGCGATCGCTACAACTGGGAAACTCCCTTATTTACTGGACGAGCGATCGCTGCACTTGCTGGTGAGCCAAATATAATCCGCCGTACAGGACGCGTGCAGATTGTTGCCGAATTAGCTAAAAAATATAATCTTGTAGATGAAAATGGCGATCAGCCTGCATCATTACGCTCTCTGCGTTTTGTACTACCGGCTGCATTGCCTATACTGAGAAAGTACTCATGGCTCATACCTGATATTAAACTGCCGTGGTCACTGCTATTATTAAATGCCCTCGATTCGCCTAAAATTTAATAGGTATTGGGCATGGGGCATTGGGTATTGGAGCAAGTAGAGTTTTTATAGTTGTTCACGAATATCAAAGACTCGTCTGCGAATATCAAAGACT
>NZ_JAVRCE010000067.1:0-44655 GCF_034530915.1 Nostoc sp. DedQUE09 | reverse complement strand
TTGCAATTATACTTGGCTAGCCTTCTTTAGATTTACTTTATAAATAGTCTCTTACCAAAGGAACCGTAAAAATCAGGTGTCGCCCCAGAGTCACTCAGCATGGTGGTAGTACAAAAACAGCAGTTAATCTTTAGTTAATAGTCATCGGTTTTTTGTCCGAATTTCAGAGTTGATATTTAATTTTTCTGTCACCATAAGCACTAGGGCAAAAGCATTTAAATTACTCTTGATCACAACTAAGCTTAAGAACCAACGAAAAAATCAGCATTTCTCGTTTGGTTTAGTTTCCCAAACTCAAAGCGATCGCTAAAGCTATGTCAATAAGATGCTACTAATGCGACTATTATAAAACTTATTGACAATAAAATCCTTTTGTTGACATAATGCGTTTGCCCTGACATAAGGACGGAAGAGTCTTATTCTCTTTTTTCGATTGGGCTATATCCATAGCCACAGTACAAGTACTAACTATAAATTTATACACTACAGCGCTTCCGGCTATTACGGAATATAGTTTTTCTCCTTTCCCCTCTCCTAGTGCATACCTTTCAGCTTTGAGGATGTACCTTATAGCTGCCGGAAGTGCTGTAAGCTAAAGAGTAAAGACAGATGTGCCAGTCGGTTTCTAACTTGATTCTCTAGTTTCCAACTTTATTCTCTAGTTTCCAACTTTATTCTCTTTTTACAAAACCTACAGCTGATAAGATGCCGTTAAAGCCACTGCCAAAGCATCCGCAGCATCATCCGGCTTAGGAATTTCATCTAAATCCAATTCCCGCGCCACCGCTTCTTGCACTTCTGACTTATCAGCATTGCCATAGCCTGTTAAAGCTTGTTTAATTTGAGCCGGAGTAAACTCTACATAAGGAAGACGACGCTGGCCCAACACTAAAATGACTATACCCCGCGCCTGTGCAACCAGAATAGTACTTGACATCCGATAGAAGAATAGTTTCTCGATCGCCACTAAATCTGGTTGAAATTCCTCGATCAGGGTGTGTAAATCATCAAACAAGGTACATAAGCGCTGTCCCATTTCTACATCTGCTGACGTTTTAATTACTCCAAAATCCAGCATATTTACTGTAGTCTCTTGCACCTTTTTGAGATTTTGTGTGCAGCTAATCGCCCCAAATCCTAAAATTGCCAGTCCTGGATCTAATCCTAAAATTCGTTTTTCCATTAAATTCACTTTTACCAAGCCAGGGTATTGTTTAACTAGAAATCCTGGCAATGTTCACGACTTGCTCTTAGTCTAATAGGATTGATAAATATAATAGTTTCACGCCTGGTCTTTTAAACCAAGCGGTGTAGATTTTCTGTTAATTATTGTTTGTAGCACTGCTCCAAATTAGGTATGTCAATTGGTTTTCTCAGACAAGCCCTCAACGCCCTGCAAAAGCAGTCGCGCTCTCGTACTTCTTATCGGGTTAACCAGTGGTTCAAATGGTTATCCCCTGGACTATCGGTAAAACGTTGGTTGTTAATTAGTGTTGGGGGTGTATTGCTGGCGAGTTTGGGGTTAGCTATTTGGATTAAGCTGACCCCAATTTTTTGGATGATTGAGTTAGTTAGAGGTTTCTTGGGAGTCATCACCAACCTCTTACCGAACTATATCAGTGGGCCTTTGGTGCTGCTTGGCGGCTTGCTGTTATTGCTTTGGGGGCAAACTCGCACCGTAGGTTCAATTACTAAGGTACTAAGAGCAGAAGGCGGAGAGGAACTTATTGATGTCTTGCTGGCCCATCGTCGATTGTACCGAGGCCCAAAAATAGTGGTAATTGGTGGCGGTACGGGACTTTCTACGTTGTTGAGGGGACTGAAAACCTACAGCGCTAATATTACTGCGATTGTCACTGTCGCCGATGATGGTGGATCTTCTGGGCGTTTGCGTCAAGAATTTGGAGTGCTACCACCAGGAGATATTCGCAATTGTTTGGCTGCACTAGCAGATGAAGAAAAGTTATTAACAGAATTGTTTCAATACCGTTTTCGGGCTGGGGATGGGTTAACTGGCCACAGTTTTGGCAATTTGTTTTTAACGGCAATGAGTGATATTACTGGAGATTTAGAACAAGCAGTTGCAGCCAGTTCTAAAGTTCTAGCTGTGCGAGGACAAGTACTACCAGCAACTCTCAGTGATGTTCGCCTTTGGGCAGAATTAGCCGATGGTCGTCGTATTGAGGGGGAGTCTAGTATTCCCAAAGCTGGCGGTAAAATTGTCAAGATTGGCTGCATTCCGGCTAATCCTCCGGCTGTGCCAGCAGCTATTAAGGCAATTAAAGAAGCTGATTACATTATTATTGGCCCAGGTAGCCTTTATACAAGCCTAATACCTAATTTATTAGTACCAGAAATTGCCGATGCGATCGCTCACACAGACGCCCCCCGTATTTATATCTGCAATATCATGACTCAACCAGGAGAAACTGAAGGCTACACTGTTGCCGATCACATCAGAGCAATTGATGCTGCTTGTGGACAAAGACGACTATTCGATGCTGTGTTAATACACAAAAAATCCCCTTCGGAGCAATCACTTATCCGCTACGCCCAACAAAACTCCCATCCTGTTTTCCTCGATAGAGAAGCCGTAACTCAATTAGGACGACGGATTGTTCTAGCTAATGTTTTGTATGAAGATGAAACAGGTTTTGTACGTCACAATCCGCAGAAACTAGCACAAGTGTTATTGCGGTGGTACGGTAGAAGTCAGTCGCTTCTCCTACGAAGACGCTATGCGAGCGGGGAATTGAAAATTAAGTGAAGGTGAAAATTTGTCATTTGTCATTTGTTTAGACTAATCAGTAATGCCCAATACCTCAATCATGAAAATTTTTCTTGCAGATACAGAAGCGACGCTGCGCTTAGGTATTACTCTTGGCGAATCCCTGACACCGGGGAGTGTAATTTTACTAGAAGGTGATTTAGGCGCTGGTAAAACTACTTTAGTTCAAGGCATTGGTAAAGGTTTAGGAATTGCTGAACCCATTGTCAGTCCCACTTTCACGCTGATTAATGAGTACACGGAAGGGCGCTTTCCTCTTTACCATCTGGATTTATATCGCTTAGAACCGCAAGAAGTTGCAACCCTAAATTTAGAAAGTTACTGGGAAGGTGTTGAAGTGATACCAGGAATTGTGGCAGTTGAATGGGCGGAACGATTGCCCTACAAGCCAGATAGTTATCTGAGCGTGAGTTTGACTTATGGACATGAAGGCACTCGTCAAGTCGAACTTACACCATTTAATTGTGCCATTAGCCAAGTCATTGCCGCGCTTTAAGCTCATCTCCTGATTAAAGTACGAGGGATTTCAGTTTTTTGATCGCAACAGTCAAAAATTCCTACAAATAATCGAGAGAGAACTTTACACTCGTTCTATCTGCCACTACCACGTTCACCACTGTCAGTTACTAACATTGTTATCTCAACCAAAACAAAAATATTTAATCAGCTTTTCTTGAATAGAAAACTGGTAGTCAGCAAAGCTGACGCCTGTCCCTATAAATTTAGGAAAGTTCGCAACACACTGGCTTTCTTTAAAAGGGAGACTATTTTTCCTTCACTCCCTTAAATCTAGGCGGGGTTATATTATCCGAATAGTATTAAACCTAAAGTCATTCTTAACTAAACGGGATATACGAATTAAACAAGTGTAAATAAACTGTTGTTGGGGTCAATGAGAGTTTTGAGAGAACTTACTCAGCTTCGATTGAACCCGATTAGTTCCCTACTGTGGTTTAAAGATGGAATCTAGATTATTTAGCAGCGAATGCTAGTAGAAAAAGTTAAACAATTATAAATTTATGTATAATTTTAACTTTTCTCACACTTAGTATTCCCAAGTTCAGTTCACAATCTATACAAAAAAATAAAGTATTTTATAAATTTACAAAATTAGTTTTAATAATTTTAATTAGCAATAAATTATTATATTCACATCTGTAATTAGCACCGAGATCAATAAAATATTTAACTAAAATATCTCGTATTTATACATATTTTATCTATAGAAATCCGGTTTGATTACTGAAATCACTTGCGTAGGTAGGCAATAGGCAAGAGAATTTCAGAAGATTAATTTTTTTAAATTCAAATATGAGTCCTATAGAAATACAAGATGTATTAAGTAAATTGGTACGGAAAAATCAAACTATGTAAAGATACAGGGTTTTATCTGCGTCGTTAACTATTTGTTACAGCTATTAATTCACAGTTCAGCAAAAATGCTTAATCTACGGCTTGTTATCGTAGATTAAGCATTTTGCAATGGGTGGAGTCTTTTTCCGAACAAGTGCAGCCTATTAGCTAGTCGAAGTTGCTTTCGTTACAAATCTTCATCAAAATTCTATTCCGATATATCGGAATATATCGCGATATATCGTATATTAGAGAAAGTTGATTTGAGATTTACTTATGTTTAGACATTTTCGGTCACGTTTTGGCGCACCTGCATGGGCAGGAGTTAGCGAAGAGGATTCATTGCTTATCAGGTCTTGGTTTGGACATGGCAACCATCATGACAAGCATCATGGTAGACATCATGACAAACGCTTTGATAATGAAATGTTTGGTCGTGGTTGGGGAGATGAATACCGGACTCGTCGGGGTGACATCAAGTTCATTCTGCTGGAATTGTTATCCGAGCATCCTAGTCATGGTTACGACCTGATTAAAGAGATGGAAACTCGCTATGGTGGTTTCCGTCGCCTCAGTCCTGGGTCAGTTTATCCAACACTCCAATTGCTGGAAGAAGGTGGTTATCTCAAGAGCGCACAGGAAGGAGGCAAGCGGATTTATACGATTACGGATGAAGGTAAACAATTATTGGCAGAACGTACCCAACAAGAACCTTCAGATACTCCTTGGGATACCTTCAAAAGTTTTGTTACAGGTAAGCCCCAAGAGTTTATTGAGTTGCGGAATGCCGCCACAGAGTTAGCTGCTGCGGTGGTGCAGGTTGCTCGTAGTGGCAATATGGAGCGGATAAATCGGGTGCGCGAGCTTTTAGAGCAAGTTAAACGGGAAATTTACGCGATTCTGGCTGAAAAATAAGTACAGGCTCGTAGTAAGGGCTTAGTCACTTATTTTTTAAGCACCAAACTGCTTACTACAAACCCTCTAGTACTTTGCTTACGCTGTCGATCGCATTAGTGTTCTAGCGTTCGCTGTCTAGCATTTGCATCTGATGTTCATCATAACGAGTGCCTGCGATCGCAGATGCGGGAATTGCTGCTTCAATACGGGTTAAGTCTTCCGGGGATAAATTTACATCCAGAGCCGCCAATGATTCGGAAAGTTGGGTGCGCTTGCGTGCGCCGATGACCGGCACAATATTTCTGCCTTTTGCAAGTACCCAGGCAATAGCCAGTTGCGAAGGAAGAACTCCTTTCTCGGCGGCAATTTGCTTTAGTTCTTCGATCAGACGTTGATTCTGCGCAAGGTTTTCTTTACTGAAGCGTGGTAAGTAGGCACGGAAGTCTCCTTGTGTGGCTGGAATGGAGCCACTCAACAGTCCTCGTGACAGCACACCATAGGCAGTCACGCCAATACCAAGTTCTTCCAGTACAGGAAAAATCTCGCTCTCAGGACTACGGCTAATCAGGGAGTACTCAATTTGTAGGTCACTGATGGGGTGGATGGCATGGGCGCGGCGGATACTGTCCGCTCCCACCTCCGATAGCCCGATATGTCGGACGTAGCCAGCCGTGACTAGCTCGGCGATCGCGCCGATGGTGTCTTCAATGGGAACTTGCGGGTCTAATCGAGCTGGGCGGTAGATATCAATGTGGTCTACTCCCAATCGGGTAAGGCTATAAGCGACAAAGTTTTTCACCGCAGCGGGACGGGTATCTATACCAATCCATCCGCCATCAGGAGTACGTAAAGCGCCGAATTTTACCGAAATCAGGGCTTTATCTCGACGATCCTTGATTGCCCGACCAATTAGCATCTCATTGTGTCCGTTGCCATAGAAATCGCCAGTATCCAATAATGTGATCCCGCGATCGAGAGCTGCTTGGATAGTTGCAATGCTTTCGTTTTCGTCTGCTGCACCGTACATACCAGACATACCCATACATCCGAGAGCTAGGGGAAAAATAGTTAGACCATTAGAACCAAGTTGGCGAGGTTGAATTTTATTTTGGGTAGTCATATAGCGGTTCTTAGTTGTTTTACTGCTAGCTTAGGTTGAAAATTCTTCGCATCTTTGCGTAACTATACGCTGGCTGTGGGGCGCACGATAATCTCATTCACATCAACATCATCTGGTTGTTCGATTGCAAAGGCGATCGCTCTGGCGATCGCTTCAGCCGGAAGCGCAATCTTGCGGAATTCCTGCATACCTTTGACAGCTTCGGCGTCAGTAATGCTATCCGCCAGTTCTGACTCCGTTACGCCCGGCGAAATAACCGTAACGCGAATGTCAGTATTTTCCTGACGCAGCCCTTCCGAAATTGCCAACACCGCAAACTTAGTGGCTGAGTAAACGGCGCAGGTTGGCCAGACAGCGTGTCCGCCGATGGAGGACAAGTTGACGAACTGGCCAAATCCTTGGCGTTTCATCAGCGGTAGCCCAGCGGCAATGCCATTGAGTACGCCACGGATGTTCACGTCAATCATCCAGTCCCATTCATCAACTTTCAGCGCTTCTAGCTTCGAGAGGGGCATAACGCCTGCATTGTTAACGATGACATCAATGCGGCCAAATTTGCTCTGAGCAAATTCTACAAAGGCTTGGAAGTCGGCGCGATGAGTAACATCAAGAGTCTGATACTCCGCCGAGCCTCCCTCAGAGCGGATTGCAGCCACGAGGGTTTCTAGCCGCTCCGTGCGTCGTGCGCCCAGGATGACGTGGATGCCCTTACGAGCGAGTAGACGTGCTGTCGCCTCACCGATACCGCTACTTGCGCCCGTAATCAGTACTACTTTCTGTTGGTTGGTAGTCATAAAATCGTATCTCCAAGTTGTTGTATTCTCTAGCACACTCTTAATCTAAAAGAGTCAAAGCTTGATGCGGTAATCTGAACCTGCGAAATTCTTGCCTAATCCTGCATTTTTCTTGATTGTTTATCATAAAAAGATAAGCTGACCTACAGCGACTAAATAAATTGCGGCTGCCCTGAATGTTAGTTTCAGAAAGGATTTCAAACGACATTATGGAACAGACTGTTAGAAAGCAGCAGTCCGAGCTAGCTGCTCTGATTGCACAAAACACTAATGGAGATGGTGTCCATCCCACAGCGATCGAGCGGTTATTCCTGATCCGTTCCTTACAACCTACTGCGCCTCTCCATGCCTTGCATGAGCCTGCCCTGTGCATTGTCGCTCAGGGCAAGAAACAGGTAATGTTGGCAGACAATCTGTATGTTTATGGTCAAGACCAATATTTGGTGGTGTCCATCGATCTGCCTGTTGTCGGTCAAGTGATTGAAGCAACGCCAAGCGTTCCGTATCTGTGTCTTCGGCTCGATTTAGATATGGGAGAACTCAGCACACTAATGATGGAGGCAAAACTAGAGGCTCTAGCGAACGAACCACCGGAACCGGGCTTGTCTATTAATCCTGTTAGTCCACAACTGCTTGATGCCGCAATCCGACTTGTACGGTTGTTGGAAACGCCTCAAGATATTGCCATCCTTGCACCTTTGATTGTTCGAGAAATTCTCTACCGTTTGTTATCAGGCGAACACAGTGCTAGATTGCGACAGATTGCTTTAGTCGATAAACAACTCCAAGCAATTAGCAGAGCGATCAACTGGCTCAAATGGAACTACGAAAAACCATTTCGGATCGATACGATCGCTCGTGAAGCGCGCATGAGTCCCTCGTCTCTTCATCATCACTTCAAGTCAGTCACCAGCATGAGTCCTTTGCAATATCAAAAACAACTTAGGCTTCAACAAGCCCGTCGTCTGATGCTGGGGCAAGGTATGGATGCGGCGACAGCTAGTCATTATGTAGGTTATGAAAGCCCCTCACAGTTCAGCCGTGAATATAGTCGCTTGTTCGGCGCACCACCGTTGCGTGATATGGCTCGGTTAAAAAGTGGAGTTTTTGGGGATGGGGGATGAGGAGTAGGGGAGCGGAGGGGCAGGGGAGCAGGGGAGCAGGGGAGCAGGGGAGCAGGGGAGAAGTTGCAGTAAGTCTTTTCCCCTCTGCCCCTCTGCCCCTCTGCCCCTCCGCTTCTTTGCCCCTCTGCCCCTCCGCTTCTTTGCCCCTCTGCCCCTCTGCCCCTCCGCTTCTTTGCCCCTCTGCCCCTCCGCTTCTTTGCCCCATGTCCTCAAAAATTAGAAGCGATCGCACTTGAATCTTGCTCGATGAGCGAGTTTAGCAATGTCCACAACTGCAAATCAGTAAAGTCTGGAATTGCCATAAATGCACCCACTGACTGCAAAATTTGCGGATCGTGGGTGGAGGCAATGCCAATGGTGCGGATATCTGCGCCCACCGCTGAACGAATACCAGAGGGAGAGTCTTCTAAAGCGATCGCTTCTTCTGCTGTAATCCCCAATTTATTCAGGGCAACTTGGTAGGGCGTAGGATCGGGTTTACCTGCAATACAATCATCCGCTAAAACAATTGTATGAAAAGCTTCTTTTATCTCCAAAACTTCTAGCATAAATTCTGCATTTAATCTAGGTGCATTAGTTACTAATGCACGTTTTAATTGGTGTGTTTCTGTCCATGCTAGTAGTTCAGAAAATCCACTTAGCGGTTTGAGATGGGGGGCGAGTTCGCGGAACAGCGCCTCTTTTTCGTCTGCAAATTTTTGCCCTTCTGCTGCTGATAATTGTGGCAGAATGTCTTTAACAATTTCTGGATTTAGCCTTCCACTAATTCGGGATTTATAAAATGTTTCGTCTATTTCTATGCTGTAATTTAACAGCATTTCCCGCCAAGTTCGGTAGTGTATAGGGTCAGTGTTGACAATAGTGCCGTCTAGGTCAAAGAGAATTGCAGCCAGCATGATTTTTCGGTAGAATGTAAATAATTGTTAACTTAATTTAAATAGTTTACATTGTTTTTTGTCTTTAGTAATTGTTCCTTTGTTAATACGGGGATTGGGGACTGGAGAAGAAAATTTCAAGAGTCAGAAATTAATCTACTAAATTCTAAAATCTATACTGGATAGGGCATATAAGGGCAGACAGGTAAAACCTCTCGAAAAACTGCCGTATAATTGATAACCTTCTATGTAAGCAAATGGTAGCCGCCACAAACTTTTTTCGCGTTGATGATTTATTAGTGCAGATTTACAACTCTGAAGCCGAAATGGCTGAGGATGTTGCCGAAATCGTGCAAAAGTATTTACAGCAAGTTCTTAATCTTCAGGATACAGCTGCTGTATTGTTAGCTACAGGTAACTCCCAACTCAAATTTCTTGATGCTTTGATTGCATTGGGTGGTGTAGATTGGTCACGGATTATTCTGTTCCATCTAGATGAATATTTGGGAATTACTACTGACCATTCTGCCAGTTTTCGGCGTTATATGCGAGAACGTGTAGAGAAACGGGTTAAACCTAAGCAATTTCACTATATAGAAGGTGATACATTACAACCAGTAGCAGAGTGCGATCGCTACACCAAATTATTGCAAGCACAGCCGATTGACTTATGCTGTCTTGGTGTTGGCGAAAATGGACATTTAGCTTTTAACGATCCATCTGTAGCAAATTTTCAAGATCCTTACAGCGTAAAACTAGTAAAACTGGATACTGTAAACCGTCAGCAACAAGTAAATACAGGTCACTTTCCGAATTTAGAAACTGTCCCCCAGTATGCTTTTACTGTCACCATTCCAGCAATTTGTTCGGCTAAAAAAATTATCTGTCTTGCTCCAGAAAAACGTAAAGCGAATGTGGTAAAAGAGATGCTGCAAAGTTATATCGGTACAGACTGTCCGGCTTCTATTCTCCGTCAACAACCCCAAGCGACATTGTTTTTAGATATTAATTCTGCTAGCTTACTAGAATTAACTTAAACTTATTCACACGTCAATTTTTCAAGCTAATTATTATAGCGCTCAATGGAATTGCATGAGGTGGTTTCAGCATACAGTAACGCTATAACTATCAAGGGAAATTTTATATCCAAATTTGCAAATTCAGATACAGTTTTTTCTAAAAATTTTGATGTTTATAGAAGTTATAAACATCTCAAAGTAATGAAATAAAAGTTTCTAAATACGCCAGTCATCAAAATTTAGTTTTATATTCAGCGACTGGCGAATCTAGCAAGCTTTAAGAGAAGGGTATAAATAATTTAGTAGATACCCTCAAGCATCCTAAAAACTTCAAAAGGACTAAATTTCAGCACCTGATTTTGCTTCAGCACCCATTGGCGAAACATAATCACGGAAAAGAGTAATTTGCTGTTCAAACTCTAATCCTTGAATTTTACCAAACAAGGCTTTAGCTTCGGAAGGAAGTTGATAATCACCAGGTACAGGAATGATAGTACCATTATCCATCCCTTGAGATAATCGATACCAAAACAGGAGTTTTGTAGTATCACCCAAAGAGCCATACTCACGAGAAATTTGGGTATCCACTTTATTAATCAAATCACGCTGAACTTGTAATTGTTCTTCGTGAGACAATTCCTTAACTTGGTTAAATAAACCTTCAGCTATTTCTGGAGAAACAGTACTGGCTCCAGGAGCAGCAGGAGTAATTGAACCCCCCATTTCTTTGTAGATAAACCAAAACAAAGCAAGTTGTTGATCTACATTTAACTGTTGCCAAGCTTGAACGTGTTCGCGAATAGTGGGATCGTTAGTTTGTGTGTATGTCATGATTAACTTCAATTGCAATTATTTATTCTTAAATAATGTTATCAAATGTACATTTTGACTTTTACCCTACTGAAGACAGATGTCTGAAAATCATAAAGAAGATCGTTCAAAGGCAAAATAATGCTTGGCAAGTGCCAAATGAAAGAGTTAGCAATTAGAAGTCTGTTGCCAAATTGAAAGATTGTTAGAAGGTATTTCCCTAGATAGATGTTAGCTTGATTGTAATAGTGGATAAAAAAGCACCACTTGTTAATCTTTAAAAGGGCTAAGTTTAGAACTTACGCATTGACAGAAGTAAGCAACTGCGAAGTAAATCTCGTTATAATGCAGAGCCTTGTAACGCTCTTGTGGGTGGGTTACTGCCTTCAGTCAAATTAGGAGGCAGCAGGCTTTAATAAGCTATTTCCATGTTTTGTATGAGAACGAGATAAACAAGAGAACAATGGAAAATCGATTTTTTCTACTTGTATGTACACTGTAGCTTTTTAAAGGGAAGGAACCAAAGTTATGCCTTGTCTCTTTGAGGTTCTTTTTTGTGATTTATGCAAGAGGTTTACTTTATTCTCTACACAACGTTGCGCGAACGCAGGAGTAGCGAGTTTCGGAACATTATTAGTAATTACAAATGACGAATCGTCAATCTCTATTTTTGTAGGTTGCGATCGCTTTTCAGAATTAAGTTTTTAATTATCTTCTTAACTGTCTTAACTGTCATTGCATTTTTATGAAGATAGTGAAAAAATACAAATGTAACATTTAGTAGCACAGAAAGAACTTACCGTTAAAATTAATTTACTTGATTACTTAATTAAATCTGAAGAACCCTAAAGAGACAAAACGTAGCTTTGGCTACTTGTTTCTAGGCAAATAAGAGATTAAGGGGAGCGATTACGATGAACGTCATCAGAAAGCGTCTGTAATAATTTTTTCTCAAGCACGTTTTTTCAATGATTTATATTCAAACTCAGCAACACCTAGTTGTTTTTTAAAGTAAGCACGGTAGAGTTCACAACGCGGTAGGATACGATCGCCTTCATAAGCGATCAAACCCAAGCTTTCGAGCTTATGAGCGTCAATGGGATTGAGAGAAATGCTTTGATTTGCGGCTACAACTTCAACATACGCCTTTACTAAACTAGGATTTTCTTGTAAAATTGCCCAGTGTCGCCATAAATGATAGCGATAGATACCGCCGTTAGCGATCGCATCTTTTATCAGTTCTTCTAAGGTCATTCCTTGACAGCATAGATAATATAGAGCAATCCGAATCAGTGCTGGATGTCCCCCCACGAGAGACATCAGTTGGTTAACTTCGTTATTAGAAATCCAATCTAAGCCATGTCGTTGGGCTAAGTATTTTACTTGGTGTTCAGTAAATTCTGGCAGATGGATCGGTAGTCCAATATTAAATGGAGAACGGTTGATATCCAGCGAGACATATACTTCTGTGGAGTAAACTACCACTAATCTTAGTTTCTGCAAGTTGGGATCTTGCCGTGCTTCTTCATACCAAGAGCGCAACAAACCAAAGAACTCTGGAGCAATTTCTGGATATTCAAAAAAGCGGTCAACCTCATTTAATACTAAAACTACTGGACTTTTGCACTGCTTGAGCAAATAAGATTGCAAATATAAACTGCAACTCAACTTACAACCTATTTCCTCATCCCAGTTGTCATCTAGCTGAGGGTCAATATCTAATTCTGTTGCAATTTGCCAGCAAAGAGAACGCAAAAGCTTATTTAAGTCTGTCAGACAGCTTGAATCGATTTGGTTGCAATTCACGTTCACCGAGCGATAACTTTGCATCTTGGCAAAGGCTAACAACCGCAGTACAAGAGAACTTTTTCCCATTTCTCTTGGTGCTCGAATCCGAATCACACAGCCTGGTTGAATTACTTCTCGATAAACAAGTTCTTCGATGGGGGGACAATCGACATAGAAGGGGGAATCTACAGGTACGGGACCATCTGGGTATGACCAAAGATTCTCGAGTTGGTTATGGTGTTGAGTCGCAAGAAAATCTAAGGGTAAAGACGTAAGTAACTTTCTTTCTTCTGTGTCTAAAATTATTGATAAAGGTTGAAAACCTTCAGTATAATACTGCTCACCCAGGATTCCATAGTCTTCGCTGCACAATTCTAGGTTAAAGGCGCTAAAGCACAATTTCAAGGTTTTTTGATCTACGCCTGTATTCAACGACCATAATCGGTTCAGAGTTTTGGTAGATACTTTCATGCGATCGCCTAAATCTTCTAGAGTGAAGCGTTCTCCATTGTTTTCTACCTTTTCCATAGCCAGAATCGCCCCTTGTAAACGCTTTAGCCCAGCGATCGTTAAGATAAGTCCCCGCTTTCGCGTACTCTTAGATTGCTTCATATCATTAATTATCTATCTACTTTTTTTCTGACCGTTTTAGCTATCTCCTCATTGTTTCACGTTTTTAAGCAGTTATTGAACAGTTACTTACCCGTTCTTGAAGTGTTTATTAATTAGTAAAAAAATATACACTTCTGTTTGAAGAAAATTAGATGAGTAGGTATAAATAAACGTCACTACATCAATTGCCATTTTTGCTATTTCTATGGAAAGGTGCTGACATTTCTGTACCAAGCATCCTTTACCATTTGCAAATAACAAATGACAAGCCTTAATAGTTCACTTTATTTGTACCGGTTTATTAAGTGTTTATAAAAATTACACCGTAGGAGAGGAATGGAAGTAAGGTATTTTGAATGCAACACGCAGTAGGGGCGCATAGCTAACTATGTGCCCCTACTAAAGACCTATATTTTAGGCAACTGAGAAACGCTACAATCTTTCATTAAGAAGAGTAAGCGCGTTACCCAAGAAGTATTTGAAGACTTTGTTGATTTAATACCAACGTCTCTATGGGTTAATTAATTTATTGGCGAAAAGTTATTACTACTTGCTGCCAATAGGATATTTTGACGCATTTAGCGTGCAACTTTGTCTGTGATATTTCTGCCTGCCTTTGCCGCACTATCCCCTACATCACTAGCAGTTTCTTGAGCGCCCTCTACATACCCAGATCCAAATTCTTTGAAGGCTTCTCCTGACTGTTGTCCAATCTTCTGAAGTCGTTCGCCAGGAGAAGCTTCTGTTTCACGAGCATCTTTAAACCACTGCCCTACTGTTTTCGGTCTTTGAGCATCATTCTGCTCTACCTTTTCACGAACTCTCTGTTTTAAGTCTGGGTTATTTTGCCCATCACTAACATTCGTTGTCAGCATTAGAAAACCAACTAGGACAACAGCCAAAAAACCTTTTACCTGAAGTCCTTTAAGCAGGGAATTGATGTGACTAATCGTCCTAGAAATCAAATTTATCATGCCAATTAACTTATTTTTTGGGGTACTAGTAAAGACTAACTATAAAAAGGCAATTCTCCTTCTAGCAAAAGGCATATCTTAGTTATAAAAAAGAAAGGCTTCTTCAACCCTGGGGAAGAGAGAACTTATTTACGCTCTTTTGTGGATCTGAAAAAATACAATATTTGTAGATTGGCTTGAACAAAGTGAAACCTAACAAAAGCAAGGATCTTTGGTGTTAGGTTACTCTGCGGAAAGCCTCTTTGCGTCTACGTTCCTCAACTAAAGCTACACCTGTATTTATCAAAACTAGTCACAACAAGGGTTTGTGATCTTTATCTGTCAAGATTGCTAGTCTGTTATTTGGCCTACTCACCTAACTCTGTCCTTAACAGTTATTCGATGTTAGATAATTTTGTCTCAAAGTCTACCCCTGGCTCTTTCTCAACTGTTGTTAGCCCATTACGGAAAAGTATTATGCTCAAAAAACTACAACAACTCAAAGCAATTATGGCTTATAAAAACTCAGAAAATTTAGGTGATATTGCCATTCTTAAATCTGAGCTTTTTGGTACTAAAGTTTCTCCAAAAGTCGCTTCCAAACTACAACCAGTAGTGGGATATTATCCTGCAATTGATTTGAACCTATTAAGCCAATATCCTCAAGGCACTTTTGGACGAGAATATGCCAATTATATGGAAACAAATCAATTAAAACCATTAAACATCAGCCCTGAACTAGTAGACGTTGCCAAACGTAATCTATTTGCTCTGCGATATTTAGTTACCCATGATATTTTTCATGTCTTGCTTGATTTTGACACCACTTATGCAGGAGAAATTGGTGTACTTGCTTTTGCTGCTACACAAAACTACAGTAAATCACTCCAAATCGGTCTGTGCTTGGCTAGCTTGCTCTATCCAATTTTAGCTCCTCAACAAATCAAAGCGATTTTCGTCAACCTGGAGAAAGGGCGAGAACTAGGCAAGAAAGCTGATTTTCTGTTGGGCTACCGCTTTGAAGACCATTAGGAAGAACCAATTGACCATCTGAGAAAAAAGTTGAGATTACCATAAATTTCCACAATTCATCCGAAAAAAGGATTTACTTGCTTAATAACAGCTTTTTTAAAAGCTTTGCTCTTTTTTTATAAAAAATGCTTGATATTGCTTAGGCTGGCAAATGTAGCACTAAATACATTTTTAATGCTAGATTTGGTTTTTAATACAGATATAAGCAAAAAAAACATATACCTTTAGCGGTAAAAATTATCTACCTTAAGACATAAATACTTAATGGGTAATTCCTGAAGAGCTACTAATAACAATTAATATTCACAGACTTTTAGGTTAGAGACATTGTTTATCTGACTAAGTGGATTTATATGATAGTCCTTAGATATTTGAAGGGCTTGCAGATGACAAACTAATCCACATTTTTCCTCAACACGATAACTGCTTCAGGTGGAAAGCCAAAGGATGAAATACTGGATAACGAAATTAGTAATCTGTGTAGTATTACTGTCTAACTTGTTTCTATCAAATGATTATGCAGAAGCAACCCAACTTTCAAATACTTCTAATATTAATGTACAGCAATTAAATACACTGCCAGTAGTTGAAAACGTAGCAAGTGCTGACAATAATCTTGCTGAGATTAAAAAGGAAGATTTTTGCCGATTTAATGGGATTGTTAATCGGGTAGATAAACTAGAGGGACTCTTCACACTGTATTGCAGCGAGGATTCAGGAAAAGTTTTCTTAGAACTTAAGCCAGAGCAGCTAAATAAAGATTACCTAGCTATAGTGACATTGGAATCAGGCGTTGGGGAAAGTGGAATTTATAGTGGATTACCTCTCTCTGATTTTATCTTTTACTTCCAACGAGTAAATAATAGATTGCATTTTGTTGTGCGGAATGTAAAATTCCGTACAGATAGTATACCAGAACAGCGATCGCTTGCTCGTTCATTTAGTGATTCAGTTCTTTATTCACTCCAAATAGCCACTATTGATCCAAACAGTAAAAATATTCTGCTCGACCTGAATGAACTGTTAATGCAGGATTTTTCTGGATTAACTCCTCTATTAAAATACTCTTTACAGGCTGATTACCGCTTAGATGCACGCAAGTCATATTTTGGTGATGTTAACAGCTTCCCAGAAAATGTAGAGATTGATTCGATTTATGGTTTTTCATCACTAGAAGGCTCAAATTTAATCACTGTACCCGATAGTAGGGCACTCACTCTGAAGGTACACTATAGTTTTTCTCAGATGAGAGAAAACAATGGTTATATTCCCAGACTTGCCAATGACAGAGTTGGATATTTTACTACTGATTTCCAAGATTTTTCTCACAATAATGCTCACGAATCATTTGTACGTTACATTAATCGCTGGCATCTAGAACCATCCAATCCTGACGCTCCCTTATCTCCACCCAAAAAACCAATTGTATATTGGATTGAAAATGCTGTACCACTAGAATACCGCGATGCAATTCGTGAAGGCGTTTTGATGTGGAATAAAGCATTTGAAAAAGCCGGATTTCAAAATGCCATTGAAGTGCAGCAAATGCCAGATGATGCTAATTGGAAACCAGCAGATGTACATTACAACACTATTCGCTGGTTCAATTCTTTAGATGCAGGTTTTGCCAAAGGGCCGATGCGCGTTAACCCATTTACTGGGGAAATATTGGATGCAGATATCATTGTGGATGCCAATATGCTGCGCTTAGTTCAGCAAGAATACCACGCACTGCGCACAAATCCATGCCAAGAAAAGGCAGAAGGACGTGAAGACGAGGGGAAATTCCTGGATAAATTTGCCTCCTCTTCCTCTGAGTCCTGCTATGGTGTGGAATCTTCAAATCAAGCGGCTATGGGAGCGCTGGCGTTGTCAATGTTGCCAAACACTACATCTAGTAGTGAAACGATGAAGGATTATGTGCATCAATATTTGCGTTCTCTCATCGCTCACGAAGTTGGGCACACTCTAGGTTTACGCCACAATTTTCATGGCAGCACCATGTTAGCGCCTCAAGAATTAAATAATACCGAAATCACCCACACGAAAGGTTTAGTGGGTTCGGTGATGGACTATGTACCTGTGAACATAGCACCACAGGGAGTACAGCAAGGTGACTATTTTCCAAGAGTTATTGGGCCTTATGATGAATGGGCAATTGAGTATGGTTATAAAAGATTTCTATCAACAGCGCTTGAGGTAACTATTCCAGAATCAGAAAAAAGTTTTTTAGACCAGATTGCACTAGCGTCGCCTCAACCAGAATTATCTTACGCAACCGATGAAGATATCTGGGACATCAATCCTTTGGCAAACGTCTGGGATATGAGTAGTGATGTGCTACTTTATTCGCAGTGGCAAATGGATAATGCTCGTTTTATGTGGCAGCGTCTTAATAACGGTTATCTATCGAAAGGAGAAAGCTATAGTAACCTGCGCCTTAAATTTAATAGAGTACTTAAATATTATTTTCGGAACGCCACTTTGCTTTCTAAATACATTGGTGGACAATCGTTTCGGCGTCTCAATACCAGTAATGATGCTGCTTGGGCATTTGTCCCAGTTTCACTTTTAAAACAACGCCAAGCGTTGACAAAGTTGCAAGAGTATGTTTTTGCCGAAGATGCTTTTAGCTTTTCACCACAATTGCTCAATCAACTAGCACCCTCGCGTTGGGGACACTGGGGTAGTTCTGCACCTAATAACCGCCTTGATTATCCAATTCATGATCGCATTTTGAGTTTTCAAAGTACGATATTGCGATCGCTATTAGACAGCGATCGCCTAAATCGGTTACAAGATATAGAATTAAAAACTCTGCCTGGAGAAGCCCTTTCCATGCCAGAACTGTTCGACACCCTGCAAACAGGCATCTGGACAGAAGTTTTCACCCCCGGAGAACCAAAGCCAATTTCTAGCATCCGGCGTTCATTGCAACGGGAGCATCTGAATATTTTGTTACAGATGATGTTGGGTACTACTAATACACCTGAAGATGGTCGGACATTGGCTTGGTATGAATTGCGCCAACTGCAAAAAGCCATTGATGCCAGACTCAAACAACTAGGTGAAAGCCTTGATATTTACACCTTAGCTCACCTAGAAGCTTCTGGCGATCGCATCACTAAAGCATTAAACGCACAATTACTTTCTAAATAGTCATTTGTCATTTTTCATTAGTTATTCTCCCCTGCTCCCCTGCTCCCCTGCCTCTCGGTCACTGAGCGTAGCCGAAGTGCTGCCCCTCTGCTCTCCACTTCCCCAAGATACCGCTGCAATAAACCAATGAAAACTTCTGGTATTTCCAAATGAGGTAATATTCCGGCATCTGCGATCGCATAAAAATCTCGAATTGCTCTTGGATTTAGATTTGCCAAGCGTTGTCCTAATTTGATGTTGGTAAATTGTGCCTTTTCTCCCCAAAAAATGACGGTGGGAACTGTCAATTGTTGAATATATAAACTCAGATCAAAGTAAAGATCGCCTCGCAAAAATGCCAAAGCAGCAAACTTGGCATTAGGTTGTTGTGCCGAGGTTAAATAAGCCTCCACCATTTCTTGCGATACTCGTTGTGACTTAGCAAAGAGAAAACTTTGTAAAAAATTTCGGACTGCGATTTCATTTTCAGCACCAAGCATGTAAATAAAATTGTCCAACAGAGGCGCATTGATTACCGAAAGCGGAAGTCTGCGTCCAGCACCCTGCCCAAAATCATCAAATCCAGAAGGGGAAACCAAAAACAGTGCTTTGAATAAATTGGGTTGAACAATAGCTAGACGAATAGCAAAAGCAGCTGTGAGAGATGAGGCTACCACTGTCACCGGCTGACGACAAGTTTGGATGATAAATTCTGCGATCGTGCTGAGATAATCCCTAATTTTATAATCCCGCACTGGATGGGTCGATTCTCCCCAGCCGATTAAATCGGGGGCTAAAATGTGGTAATTAGAGGCAAAAGCTGGGTAAACTTTAGACCATTCATAAGCAGACGCTCCCCCACCAAAGTTATGGAGAAATAGTAATGTGGGTAAATCTTCAGTGTCAGCAATTGTCCAAGGTGCATTCGTTTGGGTATAGTAAACCATTGCTCCTAAGGATGTATGGATAACTTTATGTCCAAAGCCAGGAGGTTGAAACTGAAGCATAAAATTACAAAGTTTAGTTTATTTGAATTTACATACAGTCAAACTAATTAATGATTCAAAATACATCTGTCTGAATAGTTAAAGAATCAGGAGAAGATTTGATGAATCAATATACAGCAGAATTCAGAAGTCAGAATGGTCTAAACCTTAGCTATCCGCTAACAGGAGTCAGAATTGGCTACGCCTCATTCATAATTTACCCTTGCTTTTTCTCGGCATCTCCTGTAATTTGAACAAGTTGATGAAGGTTATCACCAGTAATATGATATGCTCTGCCAAAACCAACTACAAAACGACCTTCACCTGGAGTTAGCCGGAAAATCCGAAAGTCAGACAAGCCGCGCAAAACCTCGATAATTTCACCAAACCGCCCTTGAAATTGTTCAACAATTTGATTCCACTTATCAGTTTCACGCTCTATCAACGTTGCCGTACAATCAAAACTCAAACGACGACGGGCAAAAATTAGATTACTTTTAGCTTCATCCTCGATAAACAAGACACTAACATGAGGATTGGCATAAATATTTTTGGTATGAATCGAAAGACCACTAACATAAATATAGATATTTTTAGAATCATCCATTACAAAGGGAGCATAACTAGCATTGGGTATTGCCTGTGCGCTCACGGTGCTAATAATTACACTCTCAAATGCTTCGGGGAACTTTTCGTACTCAGCTTGAATATTTTCAAGTTGACTCATAAGTAAATTACCGCTTGATTAGGAACACCTAATTAAGTATCTTAACGTGATTGAGCGATGTGTATGAGGAGCTACAGCTACGCATGGAATGCCCAAAAAATAAAAGCGATCGCTCCCTTTATTAACTCAAGAGCGATCGCTAATTTTTGAATTACAGAATACAGCTTAAGCAGCAACAGGTTCCAACAATTTAATGTCAGAAAAGATAAATTCCTGAGTAGAAAATTCTCCTGCTGTTTCGGTGCGAATCTCCCGACGATTTAGGATGAAATAGTCACCAACTTTTTCATACTCATCAATAAATTCGCTTCTACCGCCCTTCTGTTCCCCAGTTTTAGGGTCATGGTACACAGAGTCATAGCGGTGAGACAGGTAGCCTTCGCCAGTGTCGTGACTGCTGAAGGTATCGATGGTAACATAAGTACCGTGGATTAGACGGTGAACATGACATACTTCATTATTGCGGACTTTGTATTTATCGCCTTCAGCCTTACCACCCATTAAAAGCTCAACCGCACCAGTTTCGTCAGTTTTACCATAGGTAAAGGTATTGGCGCTGTGGGTGTCTTCAAAGCTGCGGCGGACGCGGTGAATTGCTATCTCCCAGGCTTGACCATGAATTGCTTTCTGGGCTGACTCATCATCTACATCCAAAACTTCGGCTTTGAGATTGGCAGTGATGATAACTTTGCCTGTAAACACTTTATCATCATGCTTATAGGTAATATTTGCGGTATAACCAGGGAAATTCTTGTCCCAAGTATAGCGGTTTTCATAAGCAGCCCGGAAAAGTTCCTGAGCAGAGAGTTGTGTAACTGTCATGTGCTTCTCCTAGTCGCTACTGTAATTAGCGTTTTAGTTTCCTTGGTATTAGCATAGAAGTAATTGTTGAGGCTTGGATAGTCCCCAACTGGGTACACTTATGGCTAATTCTCTACACGCTGTATTTCATGCGATCGCTAATGTCCAAAATGAGCAAGAGTTAAGACTCGCTCTCACGGATAAAATTAGCGAGCATTTTGGCGTGCAAAATTGGGGTATTTATCTCCTTGATGAGCAGCCAACCACTGAGATTAATGTTCCAGGCATTCCAGCAGTATGCTTAGAGAGCAATCCAGTGGGGCGCTATGTGGTTGAGCGTCATGCTCCCGCCCATGAACAGTTATTATTATCGCCAGGAGACTGGAAGCATTTTTGTTCGCGTTCCGATCACGAACACGTGATGACTGGGCCAATTGTTTGCGATGGTCGTCTTGTCGGAACCCTTAACTTGACACGTGACAAGGGAAATCCTGCCTTTAATGGTAACGATTTAGCTGACTTGAGCGCTTTATGTATTCATCTGTCAGCAAAAATGGCAACCTTACGGACAAAACCCAAAATATCCAATTCCCTTTTAGTTAGTCCTTTAACAGCGCGTGAGTTAGAAATTGCCGAGTTAGTAGCGCAGGGGTTAACGAATGCGGAAATTGGAGAAAAACTTTGGATTACGCAAAATTCCGTCAAACAAGCTTTAAAGAGGATGTTTCGGAAGTTGAAGGTTTCGGCGCGTGCAGAAATGGTGGCAAAGCTACAAGATATACAAGTTTATTGAAGGGAGCAGGGGTAGGGCGCAGAGGGGCAGAGGGGCAGGGGTGCAGAGGGGCAGGAAGGAGGGTTTTTGTGCTTTCTGCGTAGATTTGGGAATTATAACTATTAGCCGGACATGATATGAAAACTTGAATTCTGGGTATAAAACCCAGTTTTCAAAGAAGAATTCTATTGAGTAGAGTGTAGCGAGATACAATTATTCTTACTTTAATCTCATGCTTTTAAAGGTGGGTTACTCCTGCCTTCTGGCTGACCTGGATTTCTCACAGATGCTCAAAGCCTTTGCTTGAGCAGGGGAGCAGGGGAGAGATTCGTAGAAGTTCTTTCCCCTCTGCCCCTCTGCCCCTCTGCTCCTCTGCCCCTCTGCCCCTCTGCCCCTCTGCCCCTCTGCCCCTCTGCCCCTTCCCTCAAGCTTGGAAGAAATGCGTGCTGGTTGTTGAGCGTAGTCGAAACACTGCTTCTTACCCTCTGTTATAAAGACTCTAACTGATGGTAATCTAAGATTGTAGAACCAAATCCAATAAAAACTTTTGTTTTTGACAGTTTTCTTTTTTGGACAATAGTAATATAAGTCGTGAATAAAGTCTTTGACAATTAAGACTTGGTTATGATTTAAGTAAGTTCTAAAGAACTTAGTTAGTTTTTTAACAGGAGAAGTAGGGTGCTTAACAACCTTCATCAGTTATTATCTCCCCGAAAGTGGGGAATTCCCCTCGCGGGCTTAGGCTTACTTCTCGGTTTGGGCTTTTTAGCCAAGCAGACTCAAGTAATATCATTTACAGATTCTCGATTATCATCGGCTCAGATTCAGAAAACCTCCGAGAACTCTCTTTTGTCGCAGCTGAGAAAAGTTCGAGAGCAGAGAAGTCAACTTAATGCGGCTTCTGGAGGCGATAAAACAGTACCTACAATCACAGCACTGGTTCCAGGCGATCAGGGAACTACAAAAAGTGCAAGAGTTTTACCAAAAGCAAGTTTTCCTGTAAAAGATGGGATTTACCTCTATGGCCAATCCCCAAAACCAAACCAGCTTGGTCAAGGTTATATCATCTTTCAAAAGCAGCAGAATAAGGTAACGGGTGCTTTGTATATGCCCCAATCAGAGTTTAATTGTTTTCAGGGTACAATCAACCCATCAGGAGAGTTGGCGATGACGGTTAATAGTTCGTCAAATGAAGCCAGTTCTGCACAATCGAATCAGGTAGCTACAAGCAATAGACTGCCCAAGGTTGGTGAGGATGAGTCAAATTCTTATGCTTACTCCCTGGCTCTGCAAGACTTTTATCGGTTAAATTTGATCGCAGCGAGCGATCGCCGCACGTTACAAATGTGCAATTAATCTCCAATATCTTGATTATGTCCTTTTGGACTAGACACACTCAAGCAGCCCTGAGTGTGTTATTAAGCAATCCTCAGTACTTTTCTAGGGCTTTTCCGCTACCCGTTAAAATCGCTGACCTGTAGTAACTTCAAATCTAAGTTCTCCTCGGTCGCTAATTCCTAAATCACCTCGAATTAGCCCAAAGGATGACTTGACGCGCAATCCTAAGCCGTAACCAAACCCACTTCCAGGTTTATCTCGTAGCACTCCTGGTTCTCCTAGTACGGTTTCGCTAGACCCGAAATCTGAGGCGAAGTCAGTAAAAAGAACTCCTCCAATTGAGTAAGAAATTGGGAAACGATATTCCACAGAAGCTAAACCATAACTCCGACCACTAGCAACTTTTCCATAACCGTAACCCCTAACAGAATCTAGTCCACCAATATTAAAAGCATCAGCTGGTGGAAAGTCTCCAATAGTCGTACCAATTTGGAAATTAATCGCCAACATTTCTGGATTGTCAGTTGGTCTACCATTACCGATCCAACTGACTGGTAAATACTGAATATAATCTCCCTGTAGGCGGTTGCTAGAAATATTACCCAGTCCAATCGGAATTGCTTGTTCTGTGCTGAGAGTGAGAATCGATCCTTGAGTCGGATTTTCTCGGCGATCGCGTTGATCTCTGGATACAGAAAATAATACTGTATATAAGTCATCAATGCCAGTACCACTGACAGATAAAGGACTCCCTAATCTATCCACCTGTGCGACATTATATTCGCGATCGCGTAGGCTAATTCTGGTATAGTTCAAACTTATAGCTGCATCCCACTGATCAAAAGATCGTAAAACTCCTACAGAACCGCCAAACCGTCCCTCGCGTACTTTGTCACCGTTAGACAATCTGATATCTTCATTGAAGGTTCCCGATATATTACGATTACGAAAAGCTCTGATGCTGTAGCCTAAGCGGTTTGGTTCTTGAGGACGATAACGACTAGTAAACTGACCATTAAATTGGACATCTTTACCGCTGATTTGCACAGTTGTATCTAATTTATCGTTAAGACCGCTGATATTTTCATCTTTATAACCTAACCGACCGAATAATCCAACATCTTCGTTACTACCGCCTCCTAAGATTAGAGAAGGGAAGTCACGCTCTTTAATTTCATAGATGAGATCAACGCTGTTGGCATCTTCTTGGCGATAAACATTGACTTCATTAAATGACTCTAATCTCCGCAATCGTTGCAAGTCTGCTTCTAGTAAATCTTCACGGAATACCTCACCAGGTTTGAGTTTCAGCAGACCAATGATAAACTCTTTTTGGGTACGTCCTTTGATCGGCTGACCTTTGTCGTCGAGCAATTGATCTTTGTTATTAACAAAACGAATCTGGATGTCTTTGACAATTCTCTGAGAAAACTCGGTAGACTGGTTATCTACAGGAGTTAATCCGATATAGTCACCATATTTTGCATACTCTCCCTCTATCTGTAATGTAGGTTTTGTTGTCACAATACTACTAGTGCCATCTTCAGTAGAAGTTTGTGAGCCTGCAACGGCCTCTAGATTTTCTCCAGCTATTAAGATGACTGCGATCGCAACTAAAGCTATTTGAATACGCATTTCGATTTATTCTTAGTTTGTAGGAAATAACGAGAAAAATGTCTGAAACTACTGATACACATAGCTTACAGCTATTTTAGTTAAAATAGCCTAAAATGCTTGCTGCATAAGGTTTCAAGGATTTCTGATCTTATTTCCTGATATCATGTCCGCATAATTAGTTATGATTCCCACAGTCATATCATGTCCGTATAATTAGTTATGATTTCCACAGTCATTGCACCCCACCCCCAGCCCCTCCCCGCAGGCGGGGAGGGGAGACAAAGCATAGCTTTGGCGGGGTGGGGTTCTTCGGGTTTAATAAGCAATCAAGCGGACATGATATCATTGCACCCCACACGCCAGATGCTCCACTTGGGGAGACCCCAAGACCGCACTGGCTCCCCTTAATCCCCTCCCCGCAAGCGGGGAGGGGAGACAAAGCGTAGCTTTGGCGGGGTGGGGTTCTTCGGGTTTGATAAGTAATCAAGCGGACATGATATGACAACTCTATTAAAGTCAGCTTGCTAGACCGTTACTATAGTCAAAATAGCCTGTATTAATACTTCTAGCTCAATTGGTTTAGAAATATGCTGTTGAAATCCGGCGGCTAGTGCTTGTTGTTGATTAATTTCTCCTGCATAAGCAGTTAGGGCGATCGCTGGGATTTCTCCGCCTTGATCGGGTGACTGGTTTCTAATTTGACGAATTAGTGTGTAGCCATCCATATCGGGCATACCAATATCACTGATTAACAAATCAAATTTTGCTCGTCCCAAATTATTCAGAGCATCATGTGCTGAGTCCGCTTCAGTCACTTGTGCCCCGTACTGTTCTAGCACAAAGGCAATGAACTCCCGCGAATCTTTATCATCGTCTACAAGCAGCGTTTGCAATCCATTGAGATTAAAGTCTGAGCGATCATGATCGGCTGTATTAACTTGATTCAATTTTGAAGCAGCGATCAGTGGCAGTTTGACTGTAAATACTGCTCCTTGGTCTTCTCCAGGACTGGCTGCGTGAACGGTTCCGCCGTGCAATTCAACTAAATGACGCACGATTGCTAACCCTAACCCTAACCCGCCAAATTTTCGCGTCGTTGTCCCATCGGCTTGGCGGAAGTAGTCAAAGACGTAGGGCAGAAAGTCACCAGAGATGCCCCTACCAGTGTCGCTGACAGTGATTTGAGTATATTCCACAGGATGAGTATCAACTTCATCCTTGATCGTTTCTAACCGCACCTCTACTCGACCACCTTGTGAGGTAAATTTAATCGCGTTAGAAAGTAGATTCCAAACAACTTGTTGCAGGCGACCAGAATCACCTAACACTTGCCCAACATTCGGTTCAAATATTGTTTGAATTTGAATGGATTTAGCTTCAGCAGCGAGCCGCACAGTTTCAAGAGCGGCTTTGATGGTAAAAGTTAGACTAACTGGAACTGTGTTTAAATTTAACTTACCTTGGAGAATGCGCGACACATCGAGCAAATCTTCGATTAGTTGTGCTTGCAGTTTTGCGTTGCGCTCGATGGTTTCGAGGGCGTACTGAGTTTTAGCTGCGTCTTGGTGACTCTTTTGGAGAATCCTGGCCCAACCCAGAATTGGATTCAAGGGCGATCGCAATTCATGAGACAGCACTGCCAAAAACTCATCTTTGATGCGGTTGGCTTGCTGCGCTTGTTCAGTCTGTTGCTGCAAAGAAATCATTAGTTGATTGAGGCGATCATTTTGCTCTTTCAGCAATGCTTCTGCCCGCTTACGTTCGGTGATATCTGACAGAATAAAAACGGCGCCTGTAAGATTCCCATCCCCATCAAGTACCGGGTCAATGGTTTTGGCAAACCACCGTTCTTGAGACTGAAATTCGAGGACTTGCCGTTGGTGGGTTTCTTTCGCACGGCGAAAGCAAACGCCATCACCGATTCCCAATTCTGCGCTCATCAACTCATGGTGGGCATAACCTAAAATTTCGTGGGAGGGCTTGTTAAAAAGCTGCATCATCGCTCGATTACAGCGTATAATTATCCCTTCTCGGTCTACCAGAGAAACGCCGTCGTTGATGGAGTCAAAGGTGGTTTGCCACTCTCGCGCTGAGGACAAAGCAGCTTCCTCCGCCTGGCGAATTCGCAGCAGCGATCGCAAAGTGGCGAGCAGTTCAATTGGTTCAACAGGTTGCACCAGATAAGCATCGGCACCGCTGTCCAAGCCTTCTGCTTTATCCTGGCTTTGGACAAAACTTGCAGAAAGGTGTAGCACAGGGATAAAAGCCGTTTCCGGGTTTGCCTTAATTTGACGACAGACTTCAAAGCCGTTGATATCTGGTAATTGAACATCTAAAATTACTAAGTCAGGCTGAAAGTTAGCAACAGCTTCTAATCCTGTCGTTCCAGTTGCCGCTTCCACCACAGTAAAGCCTGCATTTTGCAAAATACGGGTAACAACGTAACGATTGGCTTCGTTATCGTCAACATGCAGGATCGTAACTCGTGGCTCAGACATGACTTTTCCCTGAAACCTCTACAACAAGCCCAGCTTTGACGAGCGCATCTTGAAGTTGAGCGATCGCCGTGGTTTGAGAGCCTGTTTCTTTAGAAACAATGGCTATGCTTTGCGCCGCTAATCGGCTTTGCGCTTCTGCATCCAGTTGAGCAGATGAGTGAATAATCACAGGAATCGATTGAGTGACGGAATTGTTTTTAAGTTGCTTGAGTACATCAAACCCGCCGATCTCTGGCATCTCCAAGTCCAGCACGATGGCGTTTGGCTGCTCTTTTTGTGCCAAATTTAATCCTTCTTTTCCATTTGCGGCTTCTAAAATGCTCAAAGGTGTATTTATTAACAACTGTTTCACTAGATACCGATAGCTGGGGTCATCGTCAATTAACAAGACTTTTTGAGGCTTGTTCTCAGTAATTAGCGTATTCAGTTTGTTCAACAGCGGCAATCTGTCTACTGGCTTAATTAGGAAACCGTTTGCTCCTAGCGCCAGTGCTTGCTTTTCGTTATCAACGATGGTAATAACGAGTACAGGGATAGTGCGGGTAGTTTCATCTCCTTTGATTTCTCGCAAGAACGTCCAGCCGTTTTGCCCCTCCAGCAGAATATCTAGCATAATCGCTGCTGGTCGAAGTTTTTGTAAGGCAAGCCTTGCCTGAGCTAAGGTGCGGGTAGGAATCAATTGATAGATTGATTGTTGAAGGTGCTTTTCGTAAATAAATAGGGTTTCTGGATGATCTTCAACCACCAGAATGGGCAGGCGAGTTGGCTCAACTAATGTGATTGGTTGCAGTACAGTGAATTCGGTGGCATCTGGGTAGACAATGGGAATCAAGGCTGTAAAGGTAGTGCCTTCACCCAGCTGACTTTTCACCGAAATGCTGCCCCCGAGTAGCTCCGCTAGCTTGCGCGATAACGGCAATCCTAACCCGGTTCCCTTCACCTGCTTTTGCAGATGGGACTCGATTTGCATAAAATCCTCAAAAATCCGCTCTTGATCGGCGTGAGCAATGCCGATGCCCGTATCAGATACAGAGAAGGTGATGGCATGACCAGTTTGCACAGCGCTGACGCGCACCTCTCCCCGCTCGGTAAATTTCAGCGCATTCGAGACAAAGTTTCTGAGAATTTGAGCAATTTTGCCCTCATCGCTATAGAGCGGCGGAATACCTTCAGCTTCCTCGACAATCAGCGTCACAGAGGAACCTTGAACCAATAATGGGCGCAGCATCCCCCGCAGCGTGGCAAACAATTCACTAACTTCAAAGGAACTGGGACGCACTTCAATTTTTCCAGCTTCCACCTTTGCCAAATCTAGCAAATCATTGACCAGTTCTGATAATCCGTTCGCCGCCTTTTGGATGAATGTCACCTGCTTTTCTTGCTCGATGGTCAAATTGCCATCCATCCGGGCTAGCAGCATCCGAGAGAGGGACAAAATCGAGTTGAGCGGCGTGCGAAACTCGTGGCTCATGTTCGAGAGAAAGCGGGTTTTTAGCTCGTTTACCTGTTGCAGGGAGCTGGCTTTCTCATCCAGTTCTGCATAGAGGGCAACCACACCGCGATTAGTATCTTCCAATTCCTGATTGAGTTGGCTCAGTTCTTCCTCGCGCTTCCGTAGCTCTGCCATTGCCCGGAGTAATTCCTGGTTTTGCTGCTGAATTTCTTGATAGGGATTTTCAGGCGATCGCCCAATTACGGTTTCTCGAATCTGCTGCAATTGCGAATCGGTGAAAGTAGGTGTGCGCTTCGACAACCTTTTGCCAATTGTTACCGTTGTTCCTTCTCCCGGCAGCGATTCAATCTCAAATAAATCCATCAACCTGCGCGTGCCTACGATCCCTAGCCCCGCTCCCGTATCAGAGGTGTAGCGTCCTGCCAAAACGTCTGCTAAATGAGGAATGCCCTCACCCCGATCTTGAATCTGAATTAGAAACGCTTGCGGCTCTCCCGCCACAGAAAATTTCACTGTTCCGTCTTGGGCATATTGAAACGCGTTGCGGGCAATTTCGGAAACTGCGGTTGCCAATCGCGCCCGATCTTGAGCATCAAAGCCCAACTGCTCGGCAATCTCACGAGTTCGTTGCCGAGCTTGCACAACATCCTGTTCGTACTGGATGGCGATCGTGAAAATCCTTGTCATCTGCCCATTCCTTTCGCAACTAACACTGTCACATCGTCCCGCTCTCGGTTAAAGTCTCGGTATAGCACACCTGCAATCAGGCTGGGATGTTTTTGCATTAAGCCTGGATAGCGATCCATCTGCCACTTAGCGCCTAATCCGTCAGAATGCATAATTAAAACTCCGTTGGCATACCAGGGATAGCTAAACTCTTGAATTTTGCGGATTTCATGTCCGACCGTGCCATTGTGAGATAGCAGATGGCGATGCTCAGTAAAGGAGAAAATGCTAGCAGCGATATTGCCAATCCCAGCAAAGCGGACAGACTGTTGGTCAAAGTCGATTTCGGCAATGGCGAGTGCTGCTCCTCGGGTACTTCGCAAGGCGGCGTGGGCAGCTTCGATGATCGCCCCAGGAGAACGATGAAGATGTTCTTGAAACATTCTCACGGCTGCGGAAGCAGCAGAAGCCGCGGCAGGTCCATGTCCTAAACCATCAGCTACTAACAACAGGCTACGACAACTATCGACTTCCGATGCCCAGGTATCTCCTGAAACCTCTTCTCCTTGTTTGGGCAAACAGATCGCTCCAATTTCTAAAAACTTTTCAGGCAAATGGGGGGCTGAGTCTGACCAGAGGTGAACCAAAAGCGCTGTTCCTTGGTTGGGAACGGAGTAAATTTCCAATAAACCAGAAAGGCGACAAATTGCACCCATACCATTGCCCAAGGTTCCGGCTGTGGAAAAGCCATCTTGCAAACACTCATCCACATCGACCATTCCCCGTCCTTTATCTAGCGATAAGATTTCGATGCCAATTCTGGAATTTTGGTTGAGCGATCGCAGCAGCACTACTCCGCCGTGGGCGTGCTGTAGCAGATTGCTCGCAATTTCTGTCACCACAATCCCAATCTTGCCCCGTTCCGTTTCCTGAAAACCCAGCCGACTTCCTAAAGCCATCGCCGCCCGTCTGACTTCCCCAATCTGGCTAGATTCAGTAATTGTAACAGCGACAGATTCTTTCATTTTATTTCCATCGTACAATTATTATCCGTGTTCCTTCTCCCACCACAGACTGAATCTCAAACTCGCTGGCAAGTCGTTTGGCACCACCCAGCCCCATACCTAAGCCGCTGCCGGTGGTGAACCCATCCTTTAGGGCCAGTTCGATATCGGAAATTCCCGGTCCTTGATCTTCAAAGGTCAGCCGGAGTCCTCGTCGTCGTCCTTCTTGAAGCGTTTCTAGCTTGACTGTGCCGCCCCCTCCGTAGTCTAAGGTATTGCGGGCTAACTCACTGGCGGCGGTAATAATTTTAGTTTGGTCTACTAAGCCAAAGCCAATTTCCACGGCCAACTGGCGCACAGACTGCCGAACTAAAACTACATCTGTAGAAGATTGAATGTTAATCGTTTCAGTCTTCTCCATCGTCATCTGCACGCCATTTAGTGCTAGTGATTTGATTTGTGGTTTCATTGAGTGACGATCGCAACAATGCCATACCTTTTTCAACGTTTAAGGCAGTGCGAATCCCCATCAGCGACATCCCCAATTCCACTAGGGTGATTGCCACAGCAGGCTGCATCCCGACGACAACTGTCTCAGCATCTAGCACCCGTGATATTCTGGCAATGTTGGCTAAAACTCTCCCAATGAAAGAATCAACAATCTCTAATCCCGAAATATCGATCAGGACACCGTGAGGGTGAGTTTGAGTGATGCGGTTGGTCAGGTCTTCTTGTAGCGTCATGGCGAGGCGATCGTGCATATCTACCTGGATTGTCACAAGTAGAAAATTGCCCATTTTGAGTATAGGAATGTGTTCCATTACTTCCTTCCAGCTATTTGGATTGAGAGCGGGCAATGGTCGTTCCCAACCGTTTTAGCGCCGTCAGAAAGGCATCGGCTAAGGTTGCTTTCGTGACTACATTTGTCAAATCAATGCCAAGATAGACGATTGTTTGGGCAATTTGCGGACGAATGCCACTGATCATACAATCAGCTCCCATAAGACGGGCGGCAGTAACAGTCTTGAGCAGATGTTGGGCAGTCAGAGTATCGACAGTGGGAACCCCGGTAATGTCAATGATCGCAACTTCGGAACTGGTTTCGACAATTTTTTGCAATAATGATTCCATCATCATTTGAGTCCGGGCACTATCCAGGGTACCGATTATCGGCAATGCCAAAATTCCCTCCCAGAGTTTAACGACGGGGGTAGACAGCTCCATCAACTCTTCCTGCTGCCGCAAAATCACCTCTTCCCGCGCCTTTTGATAGACTTCAACGGTCAGCAATCCTAGCTGATCTAGTAAGTTTGTAGCTAACCAGATATTTTCACCCAACTCAATGGGGTCTTTTAATTGCTGGCGCATTCGGTTGAACAGGGGTTGCTTGAACGAAAAGACGAATGTAGCCGTTTCTGAGGGTGTAAAACCATTTTGCGATCGCGATCGAGAAATGCTGTTGAGCATCTCCCGCATCTCCTGCCAAGCCGCTGCCTGAATATTGGTAAACTTGTCTTGCCCAACAGCAATCCGCAACAAACTCAGGAATTCCCGGCACTCCTCCTTTAGCTGGGCTTCTTTTATCAAGCCTCTGCGAATATTGACAATGGCTAGTTCTTGAATCCACTCCGACAGCAAGTCTGCCTCGAAGGTTTCCAATATCTCTGATATCTTACTTTCGCTCATCGTTTCTTTGAAGGCAACCGCTTTCATTAGTTCAAAATCAGTGTATGACGATTCAGCGCAAGGTGAAAGCGATGATTACAAAAAGCCTAAAAGCTAGATATCAAGTGCGATAAATTGGGCAGATATACAGCGATATCTGGGTTGGGCTACGCCTACCCTAAGATTGATTGAGGATCGGCAAAAAAGTCACAAAAAAATGCGATCGTCTAAAAGTGTATTTTGACTCCTGCGGTATTTAATGCAAACTTCGAGACTGGGGCTGAATGGGAAGCGGAGAACGAGAAGGTACTTTATCGCGCCATAAAAGCAAAGGAATACAGAAAAATCCCAAAATAATCACAGATCCAGTCATGATCCAAACCATTAACCGATTTGGTCTATAGTTCCCTCCTTCAATTTGCCAAAAAACTTGGTTGTATCGCCATGCAGCTAAGGCAATAGTCGAAATTCCAAAAATTACCAAAGCAACACCCAAATTTTCCGAGTTAGATAATGGACTTACCGGAGGTTCTTGTTGAGTAATAGTAATATTCAACTGGCGCAGAAATATACCAAATCGCGCAATCACAAAACCAAAGCTAATCAATGCAATAGAAGTGCGTAGCCAAGCCAGAAAGGTACGTTCATTCGCTTGATGCTCCCTTTGACGGTCAATTTTCGGTATTTTATCCATAAGTATCTTCTGAGGCTAAGTTTGCCTTAAAAAGTATTCATAGCATGGACTAACGCCACAAAGGACTTACGCAACTGGCACAATCGCCCTCGGTGCGGCGAAAGCGTACCTTCAATATCCATAAGGTCTTAATACTTACAACCCAAGCGATCGCGAGAATCTTTACAATGGTAAATAAGGTAAAGATATATATCAGAGTCAAAATCAATGGCACTATTCGGATTTGGCAAAAAGGCAGTTATGCCCACACCAGAGGAAGCTTTGTCAGGAAGGGCACAATCTATGTCAGTACCCGCCGCTCATTATGTCAACAAGAATCCCTTAAAACCTCCTTTTCCCGATGGATTAGAGAAGGCAATCTTTGGCTTGGGCTGTTTTTGGGGTGCAGAACGCAAATTCTGGCAACTTAAAGGAGTTTACACCACCGCAGTCGGTTATGCTGCTGGGTTAACACCCAACCCCACTTATGAAGAGGTATGTAGTGGGCGAACCGGTCACAATGAAGTGGTGTTGGTTGTGTTTGATCCCAAAGTGATTAGTTATGCCGAACTGCTCAAAGTCTTTTGGGAAAGCCACAATCCCACCCAAGGGATGCGCCAAGGTAATGATGTTGGCACTCAATACCGTTCGGGAATTTATGTATATTCCGAAAATCAAAAGCAGCTAGCAGAAGCATCACGGGAAGCTTATCAGCAAGCCCTCAACAGCGCAGGTTATGGCAAGATTACTACAGAAATCTTGGATGCGCCGGAATTCTACTACGCCGAAGCTTACCATCAGCAATACCTGGCTAAAAATCCTAATGGGTATTGTGGTTTAGGAGGGACAAATGTATCTTGTCCCGTGGGTGTAGTTGAATCGCAAGTTAGCGGTTAGAAGAAAGCAGGGGGGCAGCACTTCTCTACGAGACGCTGCGCGAACGGCTACGCTCAGTGACCGAGGGGCAGGGGGGCAGCACTTCGGCTACGCTCAGTGACCGGGGGGCAGAGGGGCAGCACTTCGGCTACGCTCAGTGACCGAGGGGCAGAGGGGCAGGGGAGAATAAATAATACCAATGCCCAATGCCCAATGCCCCACTAAAATGCAGATTTGAGTAAAGCGATCGCTCGCACCCATAACATAATACTAATAGGTGCTCCAAGTAGAATACCAGCGATCGCCCAGCCTCTCTGATGGGCTTTGAATTGTTCAATACTGCGCCACTGCCTACTTTTCCAAGCCCATTCATTGCCTTTTGCACCGAGTGCGATCGCCATTACCCACCAAGCATTAGGTACAAAACAGAATAAACCATACCACACTTGATTCGGCCACATCCACAACCAAGGCATCAGAAAAGCACCCCAATTCCAACCGAGAATTTCCTCTGGAACTGTTTCATTCTGATTATTGATCCCGCATCCAGAATTGTTAATTATTTCTTTTAGTGGCAAAAGTTCATTCCTCTTTCCAGATTTGACAGTCAGTCCCGATTTTAGGGCATTCAGCGCAACGCTTGCACTAGTAAATCTTTGTTCGGGAGCGGGTTCTATCAATTTTTGTAGCCAACTGACAAAACTGGGACTGAGGTTAACTCGGTCTGTAAATTGTAGTCGCAAATCCTGCTGGGGTAAATCAGAGGGGGGAGTTCCAGTGAGCAAATGAATCAAAGTAGCTCCCAGTGCATATAAGTCTGAAGCCGCAACAGCTCGACCACCAAATTGTTCCATTGGGGCATAACCATAAGTCCCGACAACGGTAAAAGTAACGCCTTCTCTTGCTGCTTTATCCTGAACTGCGCCAAAATCAACTAAATAAATCCGATTATCATCACCCCAGATTAAATTACTCGGTTTAATATCTCTATGCAACACCCCAGGATTCAACTCATGTAGATAGATGAGAATATTTAAAACTTCAATAGCAATTTTTCTCGCTCGCTTTTCACTAAACCTTTTGCCAACAGCAAGTTTTTCCTTAAGCGACTCACCAGGAATATATTCTTGTATTAAGCCAAACCAGAGAGTGCGATCGTCGATACAAAAATAATCTATATATCGAGGGATGCGGGGATGATTTAGCTGTTTAAGAACTTGTGCTTCCCTCTCAAAAAGTTTCAGGTCATCCCATTGTACAGTACCGCCAAAGGCCAAAAGTTTGACCACAACGATAGAATTTTCGCCATCAGAGGCTTGTAAATCCAATGCTTGCCAAGTTTGGCGAATTCCATTATTGCCGAGTTGGCGCTGGATTTGATAACGATCTTGTAATATTTGTTCTGGTTGCAGCATCATACACCTGCTGGCAATTTACGCTGATCTGAATTCCCTTATATTTAAGGATAGTCATTATTTAGATAAACTGTGAGAGCATTAGAGGATGTCTGAAAAGTTTTTTTGTATACACTTAACCCTTGGAGTTTTTTTGTTTCCCCCCTTTACAAGCTACGGTGTACACACAAGTCTGAAGCACTTCACTCATCAGACTTTAAGCGTAAGTTTTACCCCTCCCTAACCCTCCCCTTGGAAAGGGGAGGGAACTGTATTTCTAGTTTCCCCCTTTTCCAAGGGGGGATTAAGGGGGGTAATTCGACTTGTGTGTACACCGTAGCCTTTACAAGGGGGGATTAAAGGGGGTAATAATGTGATTAAAATTACAGCCAACTACTTTTAAAACAACCTCTTAGGTGCAGAATGTGAGTTTGTGGGTTACAAATAATTTTTGCGATAGTAAGCTTGATATTCCGCAGACAGCAGAGGCTCCCACCAATCACGATGATTGAGATACCATTCAACTGTTAAACGTAAACCCTCAGCAATTGTTACTGAAGGCGTCCAACCAAGCTGAGTTTTAATTTTGTTCGCGTTAATTGCATATCTCCTGTCATGTCCCTGTCTATCCTTAACAAAAGTAATCAACTGCTTGGCTGGATATACTGGTAAATCAGGTGCTAATTCATCCATCATTTGACATAAAAGTTGCACGAGGTTAATATTTTCCACCTCATTATTGCCACCAATATTGTATGTTTCTCCTGGTTGACCATTATTGATTACCACATCTAAAGCACGGCAATGATCGCCCACATAAAGCCAATCCCGGACATTTTTACCATCACCATAAACAGGTAATGGTTTCCCGATCAAAGTGTTGATACACATTAGGGGAATTAGTTTTTCGGGAAACTGATAAGGCCCGTAATTATTAGAGCAATTTGTGATAATGGTTGGAAGTTTATAAGTATGATAATAAGCACGGACTAAATGATCGCTACCTGCTTTTGAAGCTGAATAGGGACTATTGGGAGCGTAGGGTGTGGTTTCACAAAAAGCTGGGTCATCTGCGCCCAAACTGCCATAGACTTCATCAGTAGAAACGTGTAAGAAACGATAATCAGATGGCTGTGCTTTCGCCTCCCAATGTTGCCGATAAGCTTCCAGCAGCGTGAAAGTTCCGACTACATTAGTTTGCACAAAAGCAGCCGGCCCAAGAATCGAACGATCCACATGAGATTCAGCGGCAAAATGGGCGATGGTATCAATATTTTCCGTTGCTAATAGGTTGTCTATGATGGTGCGATCGCAAATATCCCCCTGCACAAACCGAAAATTCTCTCTTCCCTCAACCAGCGCCAAATTCAGACGATTCCCCGCGTATGTAAGCGCATCTAATACCACCACGCGATCGTCTGGATAAACCTGACACCAATGATGCACAAAATTTGCCCCAATAAATCCCGCACCCCCAGTAACTAATAACCGCCGATTCATTCAATTTCCTCTCTTCTTTTTGTGATCTGTGCGCCTCTGCGGTTCGTTTGTATTATTTATATTACTTAAAATATTTCTTCCTCAGCTTCCCATATATCCTTTGAGCAAGTAATTTTGCCATCCGTGTTTTTGTCAAACTCTTAATATTAGATGGCTGCTGACTTTTGTGATCAAAAAACTCATTTAACTCATCCAAAATAACTTGGAAACGCTTAATAATATTTTCAGTGCGATGCTCAACCAAAAATTCTTCAAATAAACTAAAAGCTACTGAAGAATCAATCACCTTCAGAATACGTTGCACATCATATTCTTGAGAATATCCAGCAATTTTATAGCAATTAAATCCAGGATCTAAGTAATCAGCTAGTCCACCGTTGACACTAGAAAATACTTGACAACCACAAGCAAGAGCTTCCATTGGTTGTAAACCAAATCCTTCACTAACACGCTGTTGTGCCCAGTACTCAGCCGAATCATAGAGGTAAACCTTAGCTCGGTTGAATAGTCCGGGTAAATCCTCTACATAAGAGTCAACAACCAATACTTTACAACGTTTTTGCAACGCTGGAATTAATTCTTTAATTAAATACTCAGAAGACTTCCGAGCTTGAACTAAAACATCAATATCCCGTTCTAAACCTAAATTTTGAAACTCATCAGAAATTTGATTGGGCAAATAATAAATCAGAGAATTGGGTGATTTTTCTCCCCAATATCCCATTGTATAGCGGCTAACAGTCATGATTGGAATACTTGCAGGTAGCTTAAATCGATAACCTGCACTATGTGCATGATAAACGACATTGTATTGCTTAAGTTTAGCCACGAGTTGAGCTATATCAAATCCCCAACTGATCACAAAAATTACATCATTTAAATTTTCCTCTTTTAGCAAATCATCAATAAAAAGCTTATCTTTTTCCCGTTGGCGGTAAGTTACAACATCAGCACTACAGAAATTCTGAGCTAAATTAAGTGCTTTTAATTCAGCCCAAAGACCACCACAGGCAAATTTGCTATCTGTACCAGGAAGCAAGAAGTAAAGTTTTCTCATAATTTTTTTAGGGGAGTAGGAACTAGGGAGTGTGGGAAGATGGGGAAGACAAGAGAGAAAATTTTATCTTGTCCCCTTATCTCTTCTTGCTCTCTTCATTCTTGCCAGCCTACTTTAACAAAATGTGCCTCACGCCCCCAAACATCTCGTGTACGGGTAATATTTTCAATTGCTAGGTTAAAAGGAATGGCAGTTGTTAGGTAACGCTGTGCCATAGAACCTAAATCAGGTGCGATTTCCGCGGCTGTCGTTGCTGCTAATCCCAAACCTATAAGTTGCTCGATTGGTCGAAATGGTAGCAATAGATGCACACCGACAGCTAGTCCAGCTGTTAAGAGCATTGCTACTGATAAATTTGTGCCACAACGGGGATGTACAGCCAAATCCCATTCTCCACTGGTGATGCGATGTCGAGCAAGTGTGACTGCACGCCGCAAATCACTAATATTTACCTCACCATAGAGGTAGAATCCCTGCTCAGTAGATAAACCGCCTAATAGTTCATTATCTAGTTGAACGTTAGTGGCTACTCCTGTAGCAGGATAGGCGCTTTTTGATTCGCTAAGAACCCAAACAGTAGCATGTTCTAAAGCATGAACCTGCCGCAGCATCAAGATTTCTTTCAACCCTGGAATAAACGATAGCTGTCTGAGTAAGTCGGCATCTTGTGTGGATTGCGGAAAGTCTGAAGATTGGTCTTCAAGACTGGGAACCTTCTCAGATACAGGTATCGTAAAATCAAAGTTAAAAAATTCAAAGGGAGACGAGCTACCCTGAAAAGAAGCGGAAGTATTCATTGGAACACTACTCCCAAAGCCGATGGGGCAACATAGATTTCCTTCAAATGTAACGCTTGCACCACTGAATTGTTGCTAATTTTTGTAGATGGTTGTTTTAGTTAGGGCATGGGGCATAAGAGGCAGAGGGGAAAGACTTACTGCAACTTCTCCTCTGCTCCCCTACTCCCCTTCTCCCCTGCTCCCCGGTCACTGAGCGTAGCCGAAGTGCTGCTCCCCTGCTCCCCTGCTTCTCCAGCCCCCAATCCCCAGTCAATTTGGAAAGGAATTCTGATCTTTTTAGTTTCCGAGTCCGAGGGTCAGCTGGCTCCACTAACATAAACTCCGGCTGAGTGATGGACTCGGAACTTTTGGTAGAGTGTTCACACTGAAAACTTAGGCGTAAGGAGGGGAACAATCAGTAAAACTCAAAATTGGCTTGTAATTTACTAGACCAAAGCAATTAAGCTTCTACTAGTAAATTGCTTATTCAATCTGGTTAGGTAGAGTACAGCAATTGACATCATTCAAACAGACTTTGCCCCACTGTAAAGCCCAGCGGACAAGGGCTACTCGATTATCTGTCTCAGTCTTAGTCAGAATATTACTGATATGGTTATCAACTGTACGCTTGCTAATCTCCAGTTTTGCTGCAATCTCTTGGTTAGTTAAGCCAGCGGCTACTAAGTCGATAATTTGCAGTTCTCTGTCTGACAGACTAACGGGGGTCTCAGACTTGCCACCAGCCATGACTATTTCTATCCTCCCTTGGTATATGTACTTAATCGCTCTTTCTAATTCTAGAAGATTCTTTTCTTGGTAGGGGTTTCAAGTGTTAGCAGTAATATGATTGTCAATATTTTCTTTGGATTTCAAGTTGGCAAAAATATAAACTATGCGACATTTGATGTAATAAATATAGCTCATTTTGATAAAGATGTTGTCTAAGCACTTAGTTGAAATAAGCGAGAATCAGAAGCATATATATGCTATAGGAGTAGTAAAAATTGCTATTTAATTCTATGAAGGACTGGCGACAGATTAGCAAAAACTATTGTAGATTTTATACTGTAAATTCCTAATCCCAAATCGAAATCTAAAATTGAAAATGAGATGAGCAATCCCCGTGTTTTGTGCCTTGGTGAAATTTTGTTTGATTGTTTAGCCGATCAATTAGGGCTAAAGCTGGAAGAAGTGAAATCTTGGACTCCTTATCCAGGAGGGGCACCAGCTAACGTAGCCTGTGCTTTAGTCAAGCTGGGAATGTCAGCGGGATTTATCGGAGCTGTTGGCGAAGATGAGCCAGGAAATGCACTGGTCAAACTATTACAAGATGTAGGTGTAGAGACTACGGGAGTACAACGTCATCCCACAGCACCAACGCGGCAAGTTTATGTTACACGGGATCTGGCTGGCGATCGCACGTTTGCCGGATTTGGTCAGTACGATACCGCAGAATTTGCCGATACTCGCCTGCAAGCTAAACAATTGTCAGATTCGCTGTTTCAAGAAGCAGATTTTCTGGTTTTGGGTACTTTGGAATTAGCCTATCCTGAAAGTGAAGCGGCAATTCACCGCGCTTTAGAGTTAGCAGAACATTACGACTTAAAAATTGTGCTGGATGTTAACTGGCGTCCTGTATTTTGGAAAGAGCCAAACATCGCCCATCAAAAAATTCCAGAATTATTTAAGCGAGTTGATTTCCTCAAACTTTCCAAAGAAGAAGCTGAATGGCTATTTGAAACCGCAGATCCCGGAGCCATAACTTATCGTCTAGCTTCAATTGAAGGGGTACTGGTGACAGATGGGGAAAACGGCTGCACTTATTGTCTAGGTGAGAACGAAGGCAAATTACCCTCGTTTTCCATCCCTGTAGTTGATACAACTGGCGCAGGAGATAGCTTTTTGGCAGGATTCATCCACCAACTGGGTCAGTATGGTATCCACAGCTTGCGGGATGCAGAAACAGTAAAACGCATTGTTACTTATGCTAGTGCTGTTGGGGCACTGACTACCATTAAACCAGGTGCGATCGCTTCCCAACCTACTGCTGCTGAAGTCGAAGCTTTTTTAGCCACACATCAACTCTAGGAATTAGCATAAGCCACTGGGATATCAGCCTCCAAAGGCTGATACTCCTGGCTAGAAAATCTTACTAAAAGCAGGTGCGACGGCACTAGGGTTCTTTTTATGCGTCTTCATAAACAATTGGTATAAGTCCTAAAAACAATTAATCGGAGAACAACGTGAAAATCGCGATTATTGCTAAAACATTAATTACATCTATAGGTTTGTTAACTTTGTTTGCCCCAAGTCAAGCATCGGCTCAACTGATACCGCAACCTTGGGTTTCAGTTGGTGGAAAAGATGGTGACATAACTTATGCTGTCGGAGCTAGGGCTTTGAATTTCGGGGTTGAAGTAGGAACTGGCGCTGATGGTGCTACGGGAGTTGATGTTTTAAAATTTATCAATTTGCCTGTAATTTCACCTTATGTAGGAATTGGACTTTATTCAGAGGATAAAGGCGTTGCAGTTTCAGGTGGCGTTCAGGTAGGTGCTACTAATAACGTTTTTGTTGGTGCTGGTTACAATACTATTCGTGGCTTTAACGGGCAATTGGGAATAAGATTTTAACTAATTCGTAATTCGTAATTCGTAATTCGTAATGACATTCGTGGACTGGCTAACATGATTATTGGCGAAATACTCATGCGTAATTGTATTTATTGGTGGTCTTGAATTAGTAGGGAATTTAGACTCTAGGTAATTCAATTATGAATTAAAAATTACGAATTACGAATTAATTATGCGGTGGGAGTAACTAAAGTTGAAATTAGTTCTCTAACATACTCTGCGGAATCTTGTTGTAATGCTGATGCTGCGATCGCTTCACTCTCAACTATACTCAACCTAGCGATCGCCTGCTTCACTCCAGGTATACTTTGAGGATTGACGCTCAACTCATCCAGCCCTAAACCTAATAAAATTGGTGTTGCTAAAGTATCTGCTGCCAATTCTCCACATAATCCTACCGAAATCCCCGCCGCATGGGCAGCTTGGACAGTTTGCTGCACCATTCGCAATATGGCTGGATGTAGCGCATCAACTAAATTTGCCACGCGGGGATTAGTGCGATCGCTAGCCATGACGTACTGACTCAGATCGTTAGTCCCTATACTAAAGAAGTCTACTTCAGCTGCTAACTGATCTGCGATCGCTACTGCTGACGGAACCTCCACCATAATTCCTACTTTCATCGCTGCATCAAATGCGATACCAGCTTGATTTAGTTCAGCCTGTACTTCGCCCAAAATTACCTTAGCTGCACGTACTTCAGTTACAGTAGCAATCATCGGCAACATGATTTGAATTTGGTGTCCTACACCGGCTCTCAAAATTGCCCGTAACTGAGTTTTGAAGAATTCTGGACGATCTAAACAGAAACGAATTCCCCGCCAACCCAAAAAAGGGTTAGCTTCTGGCAACCCTACTTTAATATAGGGAAGTGGCTTATCACCACCGACATCGAGGGTACGAATAATTAGCGGCCGATTATCTAAAACTTGGGCGATGGCCTGATACACTTCTAGTTGTTCTTCTTCAGTGGGTGCGCTTGTTCGGTTTAAATACAGAAACTCAGTGCGGAGTAATCCCACCCCTTCTGCACCGCTAGCCACGGCAACTTGCACATCACTACTAATACTACCAATGTTGGCGAAAACGCTAACTTGCCGACCATCACGAGTAATTGCTGGCTGATGTGCCGTAGCTCGTGCTTCCTGTTGGGCAGTTTGCCAAGCTGACTGCTTTGCTGCAAGTAAATCTAGGATATGTGATTCTGGTTCTACCCAAGCTTTGCCACTTTCACCATCAAGTGCCATTAGTGTACCATCTGCCAAGTGCAACACCTGAGCATCAACTCCCAGAACTGCGGGAATACCCAATGTCCGGGCGATAATGGCGCTGTGAGATGTGGCACTGCCTGAAGTTGTACAAATACCCAACACCTTTGTCGGATCTAGTCCAGCGGTATCTGAGGGAGTTAAATCAGTTGCAACTAAAATCGCGGGTGACTTAAGATGCAGGTTAGCCGCAGCATTTCCAGCGAGTAATCGCAGCACTCTTTGCCCAACATCTACAACATCGTCAACTCGCTCTTGCAGATAAGAATCTTCAAGTGCGCGGTAGGAAGTCGCTACGTCATTGACTACAGCTTGCCAAGCTGCTTCAGCATTTATATGGTTGTCTAAAATGCGTTGATGAGCCGCTGACAACAGTACTGGATCTTCTAAAAATAGTAATTGGGCATCAAAGATGGCGGCTTCAGCATCACCAATTTGCAGAGATGCTTGGGAGAAAACTGCTTGAATTTCTTGTCGGGCAGTGTTGATCGCTGCCTGTAATCTTTGCCACTCTGCATCAGGATCGTTTACGTGGTATTCCGTAATAGAAACGTGGGTAGGTTGATAATGAACAACAGGTGCGATCGCTACTCCGGCAGAAGCTGCAATTCCCGAAAGTTCACCGTGAGTTGTTGGTGTAACTTCATGGTGTGCTGGTGGAGAATTCAAAGTAACATTATCTTCACCAAAATTATTTGCGAATAATCCCTGTAATGCTGCTAGCGCCTCATCTGCATCAGAACCAGTGGCAGTAATCAGCAGTTCGTGTCCTTGACGCACCCCTAAAGTTGTGACTTGGTTAATACTGTCACCCCTGACTAGCTCAGTATTTCTTGTTAAATTCCGTACCAGAATTTGAGATTGAAACCGGGCTGCCGTTGCCACAAACTGGGCTGCGGGACGGGCGTGTAATCCTAAGCGATTGCTCACAATCAGCCGAATTTCTCGCGTTGGCGATTCTACATTAGTTGTTATTGGGGTGACAACTGACAACGGCCTAGTAACTACACCCAGTTGAGTTGCTTTTGCAAGCAGTGCGCCGCGTGCTTCCGCCATAACTTGGTGAATATCTCTACCAGCCGCCGCCGCTACTACAGCAGCGCTCGCGCCTTCAACTAGAGGTGCTTCACACAAATATACTTTCTTCTGTTGTGCTTCTGATAGAAACTCAATTGCCATTTCTGCACTCAGTAAAGCACTACCCAAATCCATTAACACCAAGACACCATCATCAGAAAATACAGAAGTGATCGCCTCATAAACCTGAATCGGATCTGTACCCAATGGATTTTCAGAATCTTCAATACCTGCTGCAACAGCAATGGGAACTTGGCCCTGAACCATTTGCGCGGCGAGTTCCCGCACACCCAAAGCTAGTTGTTTACTGTGAGAAACGATAACAATTGCGATTGCGGCCACACCGTCAACCTTGTTGAGAGGTTTGCGTTTAGCTAGTTATCCATTTCATTTTCCCATTCCGCTACAATTGCAACTGCCCGAATATATTCCGGTCTTTCCAGCTAGAAATACGAATAAAATAGCCTTCTGTTACGGAAATACGTGGTGTCCACTCATAAACACCATCGCTAGCAGTACGGGAAGAAATGTTTTGGATAAGTTTGTTCCCATCGTACAACTTAATCGAGACATCATCGGCAAAATTATCCCGCCACAATATTAAAAAAGGTTGATCCTTCTTTGGAAGTACTTTACCAACTGGCTGACTAATTGATATTTTTGGCGCAACCTGATTTTTACTTTTCTTACGGAATCCCAAATAATGAGGTAAATGTCGGAAAGTAGGATTTTCTTGCAGATTAGACAGTTGGGGAACAATAATATTTCCTTTCTGGGAATTGAACAAATAAGTTGATCTGCCACCGTCAACGGTAATGATATCGCCTTTGACTCCTAATTTACGTAATAAATCAGCTGCCTCATCTAGAGTTGCTTGGTTCACCGTCATAATCAACAAAAGCTCGTCACCTTTAACACCATCTTTGTTCAAAGTACCGATAACTTGATACTTATTCGCTTGGTTTTGGGCTAATACTTTCGCCGGATGATCGCTATATCGGTAAGTAACAATCGCATTCTTCACTGCTTTTTGGTTAAGAGGCGCACCACTAGCTTGGTTGTAATCGGTAATATATGCCTGCTTATCATCCCAGACTAAGGTTTTGAGGCGAATATTACGATAATATTTATCTTTTGGTTCCTTGATTGGGCCATAAGGGCTAGTGCCACCAGTGATGACTACACCATTGAGTTTTATTGGAAAAGATAATTGAGTACTAGATTGATATTGCTCAAAAAAAGAACAATTAATCACCGAAAAAACATTGTTTGTGTAAAGTTTTTTATACTCGCCTGTAACTTCAGAAAACAACTTATTTTGGAAAAAAGGGCTGTAATGTCCACTTTCTCCTTTATAATACTTACCTTCATTTAGACCCATATTATCTACCTCTCCGGTAATTTGGTCTATGTGCATTTTACGAATATTAATAACTTGTAAATATGCTTCATTACCATTCGTTAATTGTTTTTTATATAAAGCTGCACCGTCTACAGCTTGGAGAGGCTGATAAGAGGCTATTTATAAAGTAAATCTAAAGGAGAGTCATTAGGTAAAAAGGCAACGG
>NZ_JAVRCE010000066.1:0-45059 GCF_034530915.1 Nostoc sp. DedQUE09 | reverse complement strand
CCCTCAACACTTGCAATTTTACCTGTTTTAGGGAATGAAACAGCCCTGCCTTTACCAGGGGGAAAACTGGAAAATCTAGTTCCCTCCCCAATACATACGGGGAGGGTTAGGGTGGGGTAAAAAACGTTGATACACCAATTATGACTTTTCAAACATCCTCTTAACAGCTTTTGGCTATGGGCGGGCAAGATGCCCACTCCACAAGAAGTAGTTGAGTATTTTTTATTTGGGAGTCCCTAAAGTCAAATTTAATAAGCAAAATGACATTTGACTTACTCAAAAGCTGTGTTTGCTTACTCAAAAGCTGCTTTTACTTTCTAATTTCGGTGTTTTCCGCAAGTAAAATGAGCTTTTACTTTCTCAAACCCCAGTTTGCTTTCTCATTTTGGTGTTTTCCGCAAGCAAAATCAGCTTTTACTTTCTCAAACTCCAGTTTGTTTTCTCATTTTGGTGTTTTCCGCAAGCAAAATCAGCTTTTACTTTCTCAAATCCTAGTTTGTTTTCTCATTTTGGTGTTTTCCGCAAACAATCAAGCATATTGCTGACTTATTCCAGTAATTCACACATTCGTGACAACTATCTCTTTGAAATTACTTCTGTTTATCTTTATCTAATGCTTCCTGGATTGCACGACGGCAAAATTCTGGAGGATCATCCTTTGTAGATAGTTCTTCCTTCATAGTCTTGGTAATGCGTAGGTTAATCCTTTCTGTTAATGATTCTTCTCTATTTGATTTAATTGGTTGTAAATTTTGTGGATTCCCTTTAGGATTAGGCATTATTGAGAAATATAAATAAGGCTTGATTTACTTGGTGCCAAAACAATAAATTGTTTTTTGGTGGTTGCGACAACTTGCCGGAAGTACAACCACCAATATCCAATTTCAAAAATGGACACTACTATTTTATGTTCACGCGTTCCGAACTTGAAATCAAGACTATTAAAGAATTACGCGACTTGTGTCGGAGATACGGCATCAAACCAACTGGGAATGCAGGATACAAAACCTCGTACATCGTAACTCTGATGGCATTTCCACTTTTAGCGCTGTAACAAATGAAGCAAGGTAAAGGGTTAAAATTCCCTAACTTTAACGCTATCCAGGTAATCAGTTCTGCTATAGATGAGATGAATTCACCCACAGATGAGCAAGCAGCACTAATTCGGATAACTTTAGAGGGCAGGAAAATGAGCTATCCTGACCGATACGACCAGGAAAACCTGCTAAATTTGCACAAGGCTAAGATGTCGCTTGAACAAGCTATTGACTTGTTGAGCCAGTAAAACTAATCCTATTATTCTATCCCCTGCATCTACAAGGATGTGGGGGATCATTTTTAGAGTATTAAAATAAATAAGGTGTGACTATATATCGAGATATCGAGAATTTTGACAATTATAAACGCTGTAACTATTCAATTTAGGTATTTGTATGTTTCTGGTAACTGGAGCAACGGGAGGCATTGGTCGCAGAGTTGTGCGACTTCTACGACAACGAGAACAGTCTGTGCGGGCATTTGTCCGCCTTACCTCGCGCTATAGCGAGTTAGAACACCGGGGTGCAGAAATCTTCATCGGTGACTTGCTAGAAGAAAAAGATATCCAGAAAGCGAGTCAGGATGTGCGGTATATTATCAGCGCCCACGGTTCCGATAGCGATGCTTTATCTTTAGATTACCGCGCTAATATTGAACTCATCGACCAGGCGAAAGCCAATGGTGTAGAGCATTTTGTCTTCATTTCTGTGCTGGGAGCCGATCGCGGTTATGAAGATGCTCCGGTTTTCAAAGCTAAACGAGCAGTAGAGCGATATTTGGCAGCTAGTGGCTTAAATTACACTATTTTACGCCCATCTGGATTAGCATCTAACTTGCTGCCACTAGTAGAACGATTTCGGGAAACGGGATTGTATTTGCTGGTTGGCGATCGCAAAAACCGTACCTCAATTGTCAGTACTGATGATTTGGCAAGGATAGTGGTGGATTCTGTGACAGTTGAAGGCGCTCGCAACCAGATTTTACCCGTCGGAGGACCAGAGATTTTATTGCGAGAAGATATTCCTCGGATTTTTGGTCGGATTTTCGCCAAAGAACCAGTAATAGTTAACTCACCCCTATTTGTCATTGATGGGTTACAGAGTGCATTGGGTTTATTTAATCCCAAAATCCAAAAAGCTATGGGAACTTATCGCACATTGCTAGCAAATGAATTTTTCTGCACAAAAGATGAAATTGCCAATTTAGAAGCAATTTATAACTTCCAGTTGGAAACATTAGACAGTTTTTTGCGGCGCTATTTAGCAGTTTGAATAGTCATTTGTCATTAGTCATTGGTCATTAGTGAATAACCAAGCACAAATGACAAATGACAAATGACAAAGGACAAAGGACAAAAATGTATGGTAAATGCTGCTCAAGCACGTCAGACAAAAGAGCGATTCGCCCAACCGGAGGAACAACTTACTTATGAGTTGGGGAAGGCCGTACAGGAATTGCCACCCCTGTACACTAGATTATTAGCGGGAACGATGAGTGCCATTGTATTTGGAGCGATCGCTTGGGCGTACTTCTCACAAATCGATGAAGTCGCAACAGCACCGGGGGAATTAATTGCTTCTACACAGGTAAGACCGGTGACATCTTTGGGTGGAGGGTCAATTGTCGCTGTTAAAGTGCAAGAAGGCGATCGCGTTACTAAAGGTCAAATTCTGATTCAAAAAGATCCAGACTTGCAAATAACCGATGTTTCCCGCCTAGCTAAATCTAGTAGATTGATTCAGGACGATTTACAACGTTTGGATGCAGAACGTGTTGGAGGCAAAATTACTGGTACGAAACTGCAAGATGAACTTTTAAGCTCCCGCCTGCAAGACTTCCAAGCTCGTCAAGCAGCAGCGGAAGCAGAAGCAAATCGCCAAATAGCACTCATCGATCAAGCTAAAGTCCGCTTGAGCAGGTTGCAAGATAACTTAGTTAATGCTAGAAGCAGCTTTGCGAATGCTCAAACCAACCTTGTCAATGCAGATAGCATCCGAATTAAAATTGAAAGTAATTTAGCCCTTGCTCAAGAAAGGGAAAAAAGCCTACGCACTCTAATTACTCCTGGCGCTGTGCCTCGTGTCGATTACCTAGATGCCCAAGAAAGATTAACTCGTGCAAAGACAGAAATCACCAGAGCGCAAGATGAAGTGATCAACGCCCAGAATAGAATCACAGAGGCTCAAGATAAAGTCACATCATTAGAAAAAGATATTGCTGCTCAAGTCCAGGAAATTCGCCAAGCAGAACAAGCTTACAACGCTGCACGTAGTCAGGCCCAGCGTGTAGCATCAGAACGCCAAAGCGAAATTTTGACGCAGTTTAATAAGCGTAAAGAAGAACTGACAACCGTTCAAGGTCAATTAGAGCAGGCGAGGAAGCAACAAGCCTTAGAAACGATTGAGGCTCCCGTAGCCGGTACAATTTATAAAGTCAAAGCCACCAAGGGACCAGTACAATCGGGTGAAGAATTGCTGTCAATTTTGCCGGAAGGGGAAGAAATGCTTCTAGAGGTAAAAGTTCTCAACCGCGATATTGGGTTTATTCGTCAAGGAATGAAGGCAAAAGTGAAAATGGCGACTTTTCCCTTCCAAGAATTTGGCATTGTGGATGGCGAAGTTATGCAAGTCAGTCCAAATGCAATTGCTGATAAAGAATTGGGTTTGGTTTTTCCGACAAGAATTAAGCTAAATAAACACTCAGTAAACGTTCGAGGTCAAGAAGTAGAATTTACACCAGGGATGGCTGCTACAGGTGAAATTGTCACTCGTAAAAAATCAATTTTGACATTCATCACTGAACCTGTGACACGGCGCTTCAATGAGGCATTTTCCGTTAGATAGGGCAGTCTGTTAGATTAGCCACAAGTAAGGGTTTAACATTGTTAAACCCTTACATTTATTCACGACAGATGAGCAGTATTGAACTTATAGCGTTTACTAATCACATGAGGTACATCATATTCCCCTCCTCGCTTGCGGGGAGGGGGTTGGAGGTGGGGTTCTTGTACCTCACTCAACTGAGAACCGCTGTAAATGCAAATCGCTATAAATTTCAAGCTATCCCCAAAAATTTTCTATGCTGATCTATTTGTTTTTGCATTCCCTCTAGTAGTTTGACAAAATCTGGATTATTCTCATCCTGATTGCTATTTACATTGATACTGCCCAGAATCTTCTCATAGTTTTGAAATTGCCACCATAATTCTGGATTTGTTGATATGTTATTACCTTCGGCTGATATCAGATATTTTGTGGTTTCTGTAATTGCCTGACTAATTACAGGGCTAAAATCAGAATTATTCCAATTAGCGATCGTCTCTGGTGTTAGATATGTTGCGGTTTCTGTAATTCCCTGACCAATTAGTGAACCAAAATTGGAATTATTAAAACTATTGATATTTTCGGGTGTTAGATATCTTGTGGTTTCTGTAATTGCCTGACCGATTAGAGAACCAAAATTGGAACTATTAAAACTAGAGCTTGTAGTTTGTGTGTTATTCCCTGCGGTTTCTGCAATCACCCAACTCGCTAGAGAACTGACATTAGAACTATTAAAACTAGAGCTTGTAATTTGTGTGTTATTCCCTGCGGTTTCTGCAATCACCTGACTCGCTAGAGAACTGACATTAGAAATGTTAAAACTAGAGCTTGTAGTTTGTGTACTATTTGCTGCGGTTTCTGTGACAATCTGACGTACCTGGGCATCAGTCAGGGTGGAGTTAGCACTAAGCATCAGGGCAACGATACCAGCAACATGGGGAGCAGCCATAGATGTGCCGCTATAAGTTGCATACTGATTATTCGGAACTGATGAATAAACCTTGACTCCTGGAGCTGTGACGTAAGCGATTGGATTCGTTCCAGAGCGGTTAGAGAAGTCGGGCATATTATTATTCTTATCTACTGCCCCAACGGCAATTCCCGACTTGGATGCATAGCGGGCAGGATAGTCTGGTGAGGAGTCACCATCATTACCTGCTGCCATGACAACAATTACTCCTTTACTGCTGGCATAGTTAATGGCTGACTCTAGAGTGCGATTAGAAGATGCGCCTCCTAAACTGAGGTTAATTACATTAGCTCCATTATCTACAGCGTAGCGAATACCTTTAGATATGGAACTATAGGAACCAGAGCCAGAGCTATCTAAAGCTTTGACAGCCATAATCTTGGCATCGTAGGCTATACCAGTGACACCGTAGTTATTATTTTCTCCTGCGATCGTACCGGAAACATGAGTACCATGACCGTTGTCATCTAGGGTGTTGTTGTTTTGATCGGCAAAGTTCCAACCGTAATTATCATCAACATAGCCATTTCCATCATCATCTATACCGTTACCCGCAATTTCCTTGGTATTCGTCCAGATATTATTTGTTAAATCCTCGTGGTTATAGTCAACTCCAGTATCCACAACAGCGACAACAACGCCTTTACCTGTATATCCCTGTGCCCAAACTTCCGGTGCTTTAACCATGTCTGCTCCCCAATTATCGCCACCAAGATCGGGAACATCAGCAAAGGTATTTTGACCAATAGCTCTAGCCACTGCTGCTGCTCCATTAATCAAGCCATAGCCATTAGTGGAGTTATAATTTTGAGTGCTAAAAGCATTATTAGTAGCGTTATTGCTATTTTCAGATTCATCATTATTTAGTAACTGCACATCAGCATCATCTAAGTTATAGCTACTACTTCTGCTGAAGTTGAGGCTGTAGTTATCTTTTGTATGAAAGCTATCTAATGAGGAGATTGAAGTGGTATTTAGCTGTTTATTTGACAATATATTGTTATTAACATCATCAATGTGCATAAATTATTTCTCAAAGATAGCAACCGTTTTTTGACAGTTTGAAGCTGTGAAACCTTTACAACCAAAAACTTTCAATGTGTGAATAAACTTCATTCTCAATAATTACTATGGAATTTAATAACAAAATGCTAATTTTATTACCAAAAAAAATTATGAGAATTACGGTTTTTATTAAAAGTAACTTTATCGACTAAATGTTAAATATTTAAGGTGTATTAATGGAGACTAATGCAAAAATCGCAACATGGCGTTATCAACTCCTTTTATTACTCTTAGAACTCCTGCGATCGCTAGCTATAAAAGTTATTTACACCACACAGACTGGAGCATCAACAAAATAAAAATAGCGAACGGAGTTATGCTCCATTCGCCAAAGGCTATATTTAAGCCGCTTTGCAAACGTCGATCTTTTATGTAGCTACAAGCTTTGAGTTAGTTAAATCTATTAAATATTTGCTTGCTGTCGCTGATATAATGACCAATACAAACCCTTTTGCTGCAACAATTGTGAGTGAGTACCACGTTCGGCAATCACGCCTTGCTCCAATACCAAAATCAAGTCAGCACGTTTAAGCGGTGCAAAGCGATGAGCAATCAGAAACACGGTACGGTTGGCAGAAATTTTTTGCAGATTTTGCAGTACTTGTTGTTCAGTTTCACTATCCAAGGCACTGGTAGCTTCATCCAAAACTAAAATTGGCGCTTGGGAAAGAAATAACCTTGCCAGAGCAATGCGTTGTCTCTGTCCACCAGATAAAGCTGTACCGCGTTCGCCAACATTGGTTTCGTAACCGTAGGGTAATTGACTAATGAAGTCATGTGCCACGGCTAATCTTGCCGCCTCTACTACTTGCTCTGCGGTAATGTCGGGACTACCGAGAGTGATATTTTCCAAAATAGAACCGTTAAATAAAAAGTCTTCTTGGAGAACTACACTAACTTGTTGCCGCAGTGAGGCTAAATCGGCACTTTTTATATCAAAACCATCAATCAGGATGCGTCCTGATTCAATTTGATAGAGGCGTTGCAATAACTTAGAAAGGGTACTTTTCCCAGAACCGCTACGTCCGACAATGCCAACAAACTGCCCTGGTTCGGCACTGAAAGAGATTCCTCGCAGAATTGCTTCAAAGTTCGGGCGGTAGCGGAAAAATACTTGCTCGAAGGTGATTTGTCCTTTCAGAGGTGGCAAAACTAAGCCAGTTCCCAGTTCAGCTTCTGGGGAGACGTTGAGAATATCACCAATGCGATCTACAGAAAGTAGCACTTGTTGAAGGTTTTGCCACAACTGTACTAAGCGCAAAAGCGGGCCTGTAACTCTACCAGACAACATTTGAAATGCAACAAGCTGTCCAATTGTGAGCTTTTGTTCGATGACTAACTTGGCACCAAACCAGAGAATCAGCATGGTGGACAAATTAGTAAGAAAGTCACCAATGTTGCTGCTGATATTGGAGGTAGTAGAAGCTTTAAAGCCTGTGCGAATGAAACGGGCAAATAAGCCTTCCCAGCGATCGCGGGCTACTGGTTCGGCTGCGTGGGCTTTAACGGAGTGAATTCCGGTGATTGTCTCTACTAGAAACGATTGACTATCAGCACTTCGGTTAAAGGTTTCGTTGAGCCAGTTACGCAGAATAGGTGTTGCAACTATCGTCAATGTGGCAAACAACGGCAGTACTGCTAAAGCCACAAAGGTGAGTGGGATATTATAGTAAAACATCAATGCCAGGTAAACCACAGCAAAGATGCTATCCAGAATTACAGTTAATGCTGTACCTGTGAGAAACTGACGAATTTGTTCGAGTTCTTGGACTCTTGCTACTGTGTCTCCGACGCGCCGCGACTCAAAATAAGCTAATGGCAGACGCATCAGATGGCGAAATAGCTGCGCTGATAAACTCAAATCCAGACGGCGAGCTGTATGAGTAAAGATGAATAGGCGGAGAATGCCTAGTACGGATTCAAATATGGCTACGCATAAAAGCGCCAGCGCCATCACATCGAGAGTCGGCAAACTCCCCTGCACCATCACTTTATCAATGACGACTTGGGTAATTAGCGGTGTTGTTAACCCCAAAAGCTGCAAGGTAAAAGATGCTAACAATACTTCTGTGAGCAATCCTTTATACTTCCAAACTGCTGGGGTAAACCAACTGAGGTTAAATTTTTCTTGCTGGGATATGAGTTCTACTTGCCACAATTGTCCATCCCAACATGCCTCAACTATGGACTGCGGCAAGCTTTCACAAGTCCGTTCGGGATTTAGAGGGTTAGCGATAATTAAGCGATCGCCTTTAACTCCATAAGCCACCACCCAGGATGGACTCTGGGGTGAGTCAGAATTCCACAGCAATAAAGCTGGAAATGACAACTGTCGCAACTCACTCCAACTCACTTGTAACCGCCGCAACACTAACCCTAACTTTTCTGCTGCTTCCACAACCTGTTTTGGGCGTTGTCCTCTAAGTTGACGCTGCACCCATTCCAGTTGCACAGAATTTTCTAACTGTTGCGCCACCATTGTTAAACAGGCAGCAGCGGTATTCCAACTGGCAACAAACGGATAAATTGCAGCGATTAAATTGGCGGCTGGGAGTCCTTTTTGGGGTTGGAGGCTGTGGGGGCTGGAAGTCCCGTCTGAGGCTGAAGTTACTGAAGGAGTGCTAGAGAAGGAAAATGTTTCCCTTTGTCCCTCCATCTCTACTGGTAACGCTTGCCAAAATTCCTGAATTTGTGGATGAGAAAATTCTGCCCACAGCGCAGTATCCCAATAAACTACTATCACTTCTTTACTAGCAGCTACAGCTTTAAAATCCGCAGACAGCTTTTGGAAGTCGCCAAACCAATCCCCTGCATCTAGGGCGGCTATTGGTTTGCCAATGCCTTCTTCTCGCAAGCGGACTTTCCCAGCCACAATTAAGAATTGATAACCGCGAACATCGTTTGACCAGATTTTTTCTCCAAGACGATACTGGCGGGTTTGGCACTCATTTTCTAATCGGGATTGTTGTTCGGGAGTCAGCCAGGATAGCGGTGGCTGATTCCAAGGCAAAGAAGCTAGCACTTTTAATCGTAAAGATTCATTATCCAGAGTTTTTAACTCACTTGTAACTTGACTGTCAGTTTTTGAATTTTCTCTGCTAGCCATTTTTCAAACAACTCATTTTGTAGTGCTTGCTGTAGTTGAGTATCTTCTAAAGACGCTGGTAGAAATTGTTCTACTCGAAACAAACCATAAGGCCCTTCTCCTTGGGGAGAGTCTTTGCCAACGATTTCTATTGGGCCTATCAATTGTCCAGGACTGGCCACATCAATAGCTGCCCGTAATATATCCGGCATACTACCTCGGCTGACGATTCCCATCATGCCATTCACAATTCGGTCATCTGAAAGGGAATACTCTTTAGCTAGTTGCTCAAAACTACCTCCTTCTTCAATTTGGGTTTGGAGTTCGTCTGCCAATTCTCGATTGTCAACAACAATCCGGGAAAGTACTACCCGATCCAAAAAAATCTTGCGTTCAATAAAATATTCTGGGAGTTTTGTTTGTGTCACTACAGCTTTCAGCTTTTCTAACTTGTAACCAAAAGCAACCGATGTGTGAAAAGTAGCGTAATCTGTATTATTTGTCTTTAACCATTCTTGAAAACTTAGGGGGTCAGTAAGTTGATTTTTCAGCCTAAAGTCAATAATTGACTGTTCAGTTATTGCAGTACCAATTTCGATATCATCTCGTGTTCGGATTTCTTCCTCAATTACGTACTGCCGGAGAATATCCCCAATGAACTGTCCCAATTTTCCAGAGGCTTGCAGGTACTTTACTGCTTGCTCTATAGAAATTATTTGGTCATTAATTGTCAAAAATGATAAAGATTCCATGAACTAATTATGTGAAAATTGTTAAACACTTATAGGACTTTTAAATTAAATCATATAGAAATCATCTAGTCATTAATGGATAAAAATGATAAAGATTCGATGAACTAATTACATATAAATGGTCAAAAAATTATATAGCTAGTAGATAAAATAATTTGCCACAATCACTTTTACAGTCTAGTGGGGGCAAAATCAGGATTGAAAATATTAGTGGTGGTGCAGTAGTAAGGCAAATAGTTATTTTTTACCAATGTCTTTCAAGAATGCTGAGTGCTGTTAGCGGATAGCTAGGGTTTAGCCAGTGCTAAGTGGGGAATCTGGAACTGGTAATGATCTAAATGCCCCACTTAAACGAGTAATTGTAATTGTTTATTGTTGTCAGTCTAGTTAATGAAAGTTATCCATGTCCAAGCAAATAGCACAGATGCGATCGCACCGATTAATGTATTAAAAATATTTACTACTTCATTGGTCAGCCAGGTATACTTAGATTGCAGTGTTGCGCCAATCACACTTTCTAGGTTGGTGGCAATAAATGCTGCCAGTACACACCAAGCGACTCCCAATAGATCGATTAAACCAACTCCCCAACCCACAAGTGCGATCGCTACAGAAGCCAAAATTCCGGCTAAAGTTCCCTCCAAGCTTACCGCTCCTTCTGTACCACGAGGCACTGGTTGGAGTGTGGTAATCAAAAAAGTGCTTTTACCATAAGCTTTACCGACTTCACTAGCAGTGGTGTCAGCTAGCTTGGTACTGAAACTCGCTACATAGGCTAGCAATAATAGGGACTGGAGACTTGTACTGAGCGAAGCCGAAGTATTGGGGATTAGCGACTGGGGATTAGGTACGAGGAATCCCGAATTTATTATTCCTACTCCCAACGCACACAGTGCCCCAGTTAAAGCCGAACCCCAAACATTTTCTGGGCCTCTTGCCCCAGAACGCTTTTCAGCAATTCCTTCTGCCTCCTTCTGCGCCATACCGATGCGGGTAACGCCAGAACCAACCAAAAAATAGAACATTACTACTGCATATCCTTGCCAGCCTAGAGTTACCCAAATTAAGATGGCCAGGAACCAGGCGTGGAATAATCCAGCAGGGGTAAGTAGCTTTTTCGGAGCAATCCAAGCTAAACCCAATAAAATTGTGTTTAATACTACTGCTACTAACCAGGGATTTACAGAATCTATTGAGGATGACATCAGCAATTAATCATGAGTAATTTTGTCTGAATATCAACAGAATAACGAATTTGTGATGCTTAGTGCTTTATTTTTGAAACCTCTCTAAGTAAAGTAATATGTTTGTATTATTAAGTAAATTGCGTAGGCATCGCTCTGAAAGCTGAGTGTCAAACCATCAATGAGGTTTTAGATATACGCTGCAATGATTAAACAAAATGCAAAACTTCTTTTGAGTTAGGTAGACTCTTCTCCATAGCCGCAGAGTACAGTGGCGGAAGTATTACTCAGTGCCCAATCTTAGTAATAAGGATAAAGAATATAAGTTAATGTCAATAAAAACTGTGTTCAAGTTAACCACAATTAAAACTTAATAGCATAAATTGTAGATAGCATAAATTACTAGTATTTTTCACATAAGCTATGAGCCAAACTTTATTCCATCTAGCTTTCCCTGTAACTGACATTGCCCAAACAAAAGCATATTATGTAGATGGTTTGGGCTGCATTCCAGGTCGTGAAAACCATCATGCCCTGATACTCAATCTCTACGGTCATCAATTAGTGGCTCATGTCACAAAAGGACCTTTGACACCGCAACAAACTATCTATCCCAGACATTTTGGACTAATTTTTACCCAAGAACGTGACTGGCAAGACTTACTACAAAGGGCACAACAACAACAGCTATTTTTTCGTGAAGAAACCAAAAATCGCTTTGTTGGTTCTCCTCTTGAGCATCGCACTTTCTTTTTAGAAGATCCCTTTCACAATCTCATGGAGTTCAAGTATTATCGTCACCCAGAGGCAATTTTTGGGAGTTACGAACATACGCAAATTGGGGATAGGACTTAAAAATTAAAAATTAAAAATTCAAGTAATGCACGCGTAACAAGCATCCTGGTTACTGACTGGATTTTTTATTCAGCAAGGGTAGTTTAATAGGCTTTGCTAAAGCTGCTGTGACTACCGTTAAACTCCTGGAGTCTGTCAGCATCCAAGGGTGTAGAGTAACTGGTACTATTACTTGGCTTCCTACGGGCATTTGTGAACTATTTGCTGGGACAATCATCAAATCATAAGGTGTCCAGATAGACGTAAAATCTAGCTGGCCCAACATTACAGCATCAGAATTTAAATCTTTGAGAAAAATGCTGTCGGGGCGCATTTGTAGGCAACCAGGACGACGGGAACCATAGGCAACTACAGTTCCATAATGGGGTGAAGCGATTGTAATAAACCGCTGCACGCGGTTAATTCCTCCTAATCGCTGAACATAGTAACGGCTGACAATTCCTCCCATACTGAAGCCGATTAAATCTAGACGTTGTTCTGGTGCAAAGGTAGCTGTAACATAATCGGCTACTTGTTTTGCCAATTCATCAAGACCCACATCACCATTGTTAGGAACTAGATTCAGGCTATATACAGACCAACCCTTTAGTCTTAATTGAGCCGCCATTCTATGGAAAACTGCCTCTGTATCGTCAATGCCGTGTATTAACAAAACGGGATTGCGTTGTTGATTTTCAATGTTCATTTACAAAATCTGGCTGAATTAAGGGGTGTATTTCACTTTTGTAGGTACATACTGCTCTACAAACTGAAGTTATTGCTTTTCGGATTCTTTCTTTATAAAAATATTGTGGCAAACAAAACTGAAATGCTTTCAAAGATAGTTTGTATAAAATTTAACTAATTTATCTTGCCATCTGCCATTCGGCTATGACACTCTTCCTACTGGGTGAGAGCAAACTGCTTGTTTAACTTCAATTGGCTATTTACCAAACAAAGAAATGTTAATTATTGTGAAGCTTGCTTTCAGAATCTTGCTCTTAGCTACAGTAAAATTTAATAATTAGTTCTCGGTGTGTGCAGGTTGCAAATGCTTGCAATAGAACATTTGCCCTGTGGTTTTACTACAATGTTAATTAAGCACAAACCTATAAGGGTTGTCACCAGAGCGGGGTGAAGCCAAGTAGATAATGTAACATTTTTTCGTAATTTTTAACAATTACGGTCGAGTTCAAAATATAAAAGGTAAAAGGCAGGAGTAATTGTAATGGATTTTATCAAAAAGTTAATTTCGGGTATTCAGGGTTTCCTTGGCGGTATTCTGGGCTTTATTACTGGATTGTTACCCGGAAAGAAGAAAAGCAATGGCTACTTTTTAGAATTGGACGAAGCCAAAGATGCTGCCAAAGATGCTGCTAAGGAGGTAGCATCGAACGCGAAGAAAGTAGCAGATACAGTTACATCGACAGTTGCATCGAATGCTAAGAAAGTAGCAGATACAATTTCATCAGAAGCACCAACTCCATCTAAACCAGATTCATTGAATGGAACAAAAACCGCCGCGTCTAAGGCTAAGGAAAAACCAGCTAAGGAAAAATCAGCTAAAAATCCTAAACCAGCCGACGTTCAACTAGTCCAGACTGCTGAGGGCCTTAAAATTGAACCAGGCAAAAAAGCAAAAGCCGCGGCAGCGAAAGTACTCAAAGAAGAGCCAACTGAAACAACCTTTGCACCAAAATATCTAGCTCCTTCGGCTACTAGCTCTAATGGTCGTCGTCGTCCAGGAGCGAATATGAGTGTTTATCTAGACATGGCGCGTCAGATTAAAACACCTAAATAATTCATAGAGACCGTAAATTTACGGTCTCTATAGATTAAACGCGAAGATGCAAGGTTAAGATAACTTTGCTATTTGTAGATGGGAGAACTCTCCAAATTAGGAGCGATCGCTTAATTTTCTCCACTACAACTGCATCTTTTAGGGTTGAGGTTTCCTCGTCTAACATTATCCCTGCTACCCGACTCTTGTTGACAGTGAACTCGAAAACGATTTCACCACCAAAGGCTGGGAGTAAATTTGTTTTTTCTAAGTGTTGAGTTAGATCAGCAATTGCCGCTTCATTCAAGCCAGTAATACTGATGACTTCTAACTGTTGGTGGATAGGTGCTGCTAATTTTGGCGATCGCGGGGCTGATTTTTTTCGCTTTGGCTTATTTTGCTTTGACAGCGGCCTTTGCACAATAAAATCTGGAGCTTCTGGTGGAGCTTTCGCTGGAGCGCGTTCCACTAAATATGCTATTTGCCTTTTTTGCTATAACTTCCGTATGCTTGAGTGGAAAAACTAGTTGCTCTCCTTGAGGGGATTTAACGTACAAACCCCCTAGCTATTGGTTTTTAGTACTGACTATATTCATAAATTTGATATAACACTCCAATTTGATTTATGAACTGAGTTATTCAGGTAGGTAATACGAATTACGAATTACAAATTACAAATTATTTAACAAACACCAGTCCACTATACAAATGAAAAGCTGAGTCCCAATTAGTCTGTTCCCTACGAAACAGCTCGATGTGAGACTTGATATGACTCAAAATTTCGGTTTGATCTAATGTTGTATCTGCAAAACACGTAAAATCTGACCAGATTTTGACTTGAGGTAGTTGCTGGTCAATCCAACTTGATAAACTATTCCAATTAATTCTGATTGTATGTTGGCTAGCTTGAGGAATAATTTCTAAACCTTGCTGAAATTCATAGCCGTTATCATAAAGTCGGAGAATAGAACGTCTACCAGGTATGTGTAAATCACAAAACTGAGCATAGTCTTGTGTTTGAGTTTTCCATTCCAGTTTATGGTGAGCATCAAAATCTACAACTTGTTCAAAAATGGGCAACAGTCCTACTACTCTTGCTGTGACTTCTGACCAGTCAAAAGTGAGAGAACCAAGTTGATTTACCTCGTTACGACAAACAACAGTAGCTTGTGGGGTAGATGCTTGGAAATGTTTGACTTGATAAACTTGAATTTGCTGAATTTGCGCTATTGTTGCCCAAAAGCAAGGAATACCAGCCTGCTGTAGCTGTTTGCCATAAAATTTTAGTTCTCCTACTTGGCCAGTGCGGTACAACCTCCAGCCACGACTTGGCAGTACCAGCCGTGCGGTGTAGGGGTCTAGCTGCATAATCTGGGCGAATTTTCGAGATGCTTCTGTTTTCATCTCGATACTGAGTGGCTCTAAGACTAGTACGCCAAGTTCGGTGTTATTTGGTTCAGATTTTGCTTGGGAAATAGCTCTTTGTCTTTCTTCTAGTTCAATTTCTTGTAGCCGTCGCAAACCTTGGCGTGCGAGTGTTACTATTTTGGCGTTCCTTGTATCTCGCAGCAGTTGCCGATAAATTTTTTCTGCATCTTGGTGCTTTTCAGATACTTCATATAGCCGACCGAGATAATATTGTACCCAAGGATTTTCGGGTGATTCTTTTTGCAGCTGTTTTAGTAATTTAGCTGCTGTTTGATAGTCTTTATGCTCAAAAGCGATCGCAACTTGCTCAATCATCACTTACTTTAAATACACGCTGGAGTGATGTCTCATGCAAAATATATTTTGCGTGAGCTATAAATCATTTATACTTCACAACTTGCGGTAATCAAGGATAATGCTACTACTGGGGCTGTAACTGCTCTCAAGATGCGGCGACCAAGGGAAACAGGTTGAAATCCAACTGCGATCGCATTCTCGATTTCTTGTGTTGTCCATCCTCCCTCTGGGCCAGTAGCAATAACAATTGTTTTTTGTCCTATGTCATTTGTCATTTGTCCTTTGTGCTGTAAGCAATCTTTTAAATGGGGAAACTCACCACGCGCTTCACAGATATATTGCTGACTGTTTACAAATGACATAGGCGCTTCGCCTTCCCGCAAGGGATGACTAATGACTAATGACAAACCCGTATTAAAAGCAACAGGCTCTAAAATTGTCGGCACGAATGAGCGCTCTGATTGTTCGGCGGCTTCGGCTGCGATGCGCCGCCAGCGTTCGAGCTTTTGAGGACTAGGATGAAGTAAAGTGCGATCGCTCAATACTGGTGCAATACAAGTTACTCCCAACTCTGTACAACACCGCACCACTTCATCAAATCCATTACCTTTGGGCAATGCCACCATCAGCGTAATCGATACAGGTAATTCTGTTTCTACTAAAAGCGCTTCTAAAACCTGTGCTTGTTCCCCTGCTAGCTGCGCTAACCACCATTTTCCTTTACCATCCATTGCAATAAAGCGATCGCCTTCACGCAAGCGCAACACACGCCCCAAATAATGCTGCTGTTCTTTAGTGAGCAAAATTTGCCCTTGTTGGAATTGGGAGGGTGCGATCGCAATTCTTTGCAGTTGAGACATTTTTCTTAATAAATTATTGCCCTGCTGTAGATATCTGTTGTCTAACCCAGGTACGGAAAGCACGAGTTGCTGTTATTTGTCCAACTTTCTTGCTTTCTTGAAGAAATCGGGGAATCTCCGTCACCAGAACAGGCGCAAAAGTTGGACTGCGATCGCTTTGCGAGTATTGCCCATTATTAAGGGCGTAGATTTTCAAGACATTTCCGTTATACCGCCAGAATTCTGGGACTCCCATTGAAGCATAAAGGCTTAACTTGTCTATCTTGGGTCTGGAATATTCCACTTCCAGTACTATGTCTGGTGGTGGGTCTGTATTTAGGTCAATATTTTCTTTGTTGCGAACTAACAATTCATTTTGGATATAGTAACTACTGTCCGGCTCGCCTCCTTGCTCCAAGTCATCCCGCGTCATAGTCAACGAGCCAGCGCTTTTAACTTCTAAACCAAATTCTTCACACAACACAAGAACAAAACCTTCGATGAGACGGTTTGAGTTCTCGTGTGGCATCAGGGGGGTCATAATTTCTACTATTCCGTTGTCATAAGCTAGCCTTTTATTTCGCTCAGATCCCATATCTGCCAGCATAGCTTTGAATGTCTGCCAGCTGATGTTTTGCAGCACATCCCTAGTTTCTGCGAATTTTGCTGTTGTTACCATATTTCAGTTTTCTTTTGGATGTGTTACCTAACTGTATTAGGACTTATACCAGAGAGACACAGATGAATTTATCTGTGTCTCTCCTTGATTTCATTATCTTCAATTATTCAGCTTACGAAAGATTCTGGAAGTAAGCCTCTAGCGCTTCAGTAACTAACTGAGTCATGGGTTTACCTTGACTTTCTGCTACTTCTTTCAACTTGCCATAAACCTCTTCTTTCAAATTGACCCGATGACGCGATTTGTTTGCACCATTAGCTGTTTGCGGTTCGTAGCTAGCAGCAAATTCGCGGATGGCATCAAAACCAACGCGATCGCAAAAATCACCAAACTTTTCTTTCGATTTGCGGAATTTCTTAAAGTAAACAAAAATCGGCTCTAAGAAGGTTTCCAAGTCATTATGGTGCAGCTTTTCTATGTAAGGTTGTGCTAGTCGAGTTTGATTTGGCGAACCCCCTAACCATAATTGATAAGATTCTGGAGCGCTACCGACAAATCCCAATTCTGCGAGGTAGGGACGAGCGCAACCATTGGGGCATCCAGTCATCCTTACCACAAAATGTTCTTTTTGTAAACCAACTTTATCCAAAAGGGCGCGAACTCTTTCCAAAATACCCGGTATTGCTCGTTCTGATTCAGTGATTGCCAAGCCGCAAGTGGGCAAAGCCGGACAAGCCATTGCATACCGTACTAAAGGTTCTATTTTACTAGGGTCGTCTCCGACACCGTGACGGCTAAGAATGTCTTGAATAGCTTCCTTGCTATCTGGTTCGATATCGTAAAAAATCAGGTTATGGTTGGGTGTCAGGCGGATGGGTAAGTTGAACTGTTCGACAATTTCCCGCAAAGCGGTTTTCAGTTGAAACGAACCTTCATCCTTGATTCGACCATTGTCAATGGAAATTCCTAAGAATAGCTTGCCATCACCTTGTTCATTCCAGCCGAGGAAGTCGTGAAATTTAAACTCTGGCAGTGGTTTGAAGGCTTCGACTGGTTTGCCGAAATATTCTTCAACTTGGGTGCGGAATTTATCTAGGCCCCAATCGTTGATTAGATATTTTAATCTGGCATGACGACGGTCGGTGCGATCGCCATAATCTCTCTGGGTAGCAACAATCGCTTTCACAATGTCGTAAACGTCATCTTTTGCCACATAACCAATGGGGTCTGCTAACCTAGCAAAAGTTTCTTCTTTACCGTGGGTTCTACCTAAACCACCACCAGCAAAAATATTAAATCCTTCTAATTGCTTCTTCTTATTGGTAATTACTACCAACGTCAGGTCTTGAGAATACAAATCAATCGAATTATCCCCAGGCACTGTCACGCAAATTTTGAACTTGCGGGGCATATAGTAGGTGCCATAAATCGGTTCTTCGTTGTCATGGATAATTGTGCCATTCCCATTGCGTTGTCGCGCCGCCTTCACCTCTGGGTCTTCTTCAGCACTAATTGCCTTTTCCCCATCTAACCAAATTTCGTAATAAGCGCCTGTTTGTGCTGTCAGCAAGTCAGCAATATTCTGGGCATAGTCCCAGGCATACTGATACTCTGGACGATTCTTAAAAGGGGCTGGTGGTGCCATCACGTTGCGGTTGATGTCGCCGCAAGCTCCCAAAGTCGAACCCAGGTTCTTGACAATGGTGGCAATTGCTGACTTAAGATTCTTCTTTAAAATTCCGTGCAGTTGGAAACCTTGACGGGTAGTTGCTCGTAACGTGTGGTTGCCATACTCATCAGCTATTTTATCTAAAGCCAGATATAGCTGCGGCGGTACTAAACCACCTGGATTTTTTGTCCGCAGCATAAACTGATAATCTTTTTCCTGTCCCTTGGTGCGGTTGTCGCGATTATCCTGTTGATAAGAACCGTGATACTTCAAAAGCTGTACCGCATTTTCAGTAAAATGGGTAGTGTCTTGAAGGATCTCAGTTGCTACAGGTTCACGCAAAAAATTACTATTTTCCTTGATCCCTTCTACTTTGGAAGGCTTACGGCTAGCGATGGGGGAAGGAGCAGATTTAACCATTAGACTTGTATAGTATTCTCAATAAAGCATTAGTAGACGCCGAATCAGCACCCTTCGACTACTTGATCCCCGGTAATCCGGCCGGAATAATGAGGAATATTTTAATTTTATCACGGCAAAAGCTGGCTTTGTCAGTGATGTAATACTTAACAAAACCAGCTTTTTAGAGTAGTGAGTGAAGAAGTGCTGAGTCCTGAGTACTAAGTAAAGTATAAACTGACTGAGGACTCAATAATCTTTTATTTGAAGCGATAACCAATACCACCATTGATGCTAACAGCAGAAGCATCGCTATTTTGGTAAGCACCAAGTCCTACTTTGGCATTAGTGTAGACGAGGAAGTTATTAGCAACTTCCGATTCAACACCAGCACCTACCACAACTGAATCTCTATTACCTATAGGAGTTGGTGAACCATCTTTCTCTACAAAAGAATAACCACCAGTTAAATAGGCATTAGTTCTGTTAGCTATAGGCACATCCACAGAAAGTTCTGGGATAATAGCACTTGTTTTATCACTCCAGAGGACATTACCGCGTGCAGAAAACGGGGTAGTTCCTAATTTCACGCGACCTGTGACATTACCACCAAATGTGGCATCATCATTGATGCCTTGTCCGCCACTGGTAACGCCAGCTGCAACACCAGCACCAACATAACTAGCATCAGTACCCTTTTTGGTTTCAGCAGAAGCTTGGCCAGCTGATAGAACAAAAGGAGCAACTATTAAGGAAGACAATGCAGAAATTGTCACGAAAGACTTGAGGAAGCGTTTCATAATTTTTACCAAATTTTGTATTTTTTACTTGTATATTCCAGGTCGAAAATAAAGTGATAATGTTCCAAATTATTCCCAACTTTTATGAAAAAACTGTTGTTGCTAATGCATAACGCTTAGAGGATAACTATCCCTTAAATTGATAAATAAGCTGTTATAATTACATCTCAATGTCTTTTGATTCTGGCTGTTTGTTCCCCCAACAGACGCTTTTAAAACTGTCACAATATGTGGAACTAAAACTAAGTTGGGATATGGTAAATAAAATACCCGATTAAGAATTTTTGCCTATCTTTTTATCATCTGTGAAAAAGTAGGCTGTAACATCTGTTGCAACAAGCTATAGAGGGAATCTATAAAGTTAATTTTGAGCAATTCTCGTGGAGATTGAATAATGCTAACCGCTGCAAAAACGTTGTCTGGTTTGATGGGTTTATGTGTCGGTGATGCGTTGGGTGTACCAGTGGAGTTTACTAGCCGTGCTGAACGAGTAAAATCTCCAGTGACAACGATGTTGGGTTATGGCACATGGAATCAACCACCAGGAACTTGGTCAGATGACAGTTCCTTAAGCTTTTGCTTGGCAGAATGCCTTTGTAGAGGGTATTCCTTGGATGCGATAGCCAATTCCTTCTGGCGCTGGTATAAGGAGGCTTACTGGACTCCTCGTGGCGATGTCTTTGATATTGGTCAAACTACCCACACAGCAATTATGCGTCTGAAGCAGGGAGTTGTTCCCCATCAGGCGGGTGGGAAGGTTGAAAATAGTAATGGCAATGGTTCGTTGATGAGAATCTTGCCGATGGCTTATTGTCACAGAAACTTGACTTTAGGCGAATTGCTGGCGCGGGTGCATGATGTTTCGGCAATTACCCATGCTCATGCGCGATCGCAAATGGCCTGTGGCATTTATATTAGTATTGCAGTGGCGCTCTTAGAAGGGGCTGACCCGCAAACAGCTTATCTACAAGGATTACAAGATATCCAAACAATCTATTCTGTGCGGGAATTTTTGTTAGAGAAGCCGCATTTTGGCAGAATTTTCAGTGGTGAGATTGCCAAGATACCAGTGGAAGAGATTAATTCTGGTGGCTATGTGATTGATACTTTAGAATCATCCCTGTGGTGTTTATTAAATAGCTCGTCTTATTCTGAGGCGGTGCTGAAAGCTGTCAACTTAGGCGGAGATACAGATACTACCGCTGCTGTAACTGGTGGATTAGCGGGAATTTACTACGGCGTGGAAAATATTCCCAAACAATGGATAAATCAAATTGCTCGTAGACAGGACATTATTTACTTAGCAGAACGTTTTGCAAGGGCTGTCTACAGCTAGTTTGGAATTAAAAATTATACCAAGCGTTTGATAACCGGCTTTTCGCAAGTAAAATCAGTTGTAGAAAAGTTTCATACTGGTTGAACAATGCTCACCTCTGCAAAAACGTTGTCTGGTTTGATGGGTTTATGTGTTGGTGATGCATTGGGTGTGCCAGTGGAATTCACCAGCCGCGCTGAAAGAGTAAAATCTCCAGTCATATCGATGCTGGGTTATGGAACTTGGGATGTTCCTGCTGGTACATGGTCAGATGACAGTTCTCTAACTTTTTGCTTGGCAGAATGTCTTTGTGAGGGATTTTCACTGGATGCGATTGCTAATTCCTTCTGGCGCTGGTATCACGAAAGTTACTGGACTGCTCAAGGTGAAGTATTTGATATCGGTAACACCACATTTTTAGCAATTGTGAACTGGAAACAAGGAACTCCACCCCTGAAAGCAGGTGGTACTAGTGAAAATAGTAATGGTAATGGTTCTTTAATGAGAATCTTGCCGATGGCTTATTGTCACAAAAGTTTATCTCTGGATGAATTGATTGCACGGGTACATCAAGTTTCTTCCATTACCCACGCTCATCTCCGTTCTCAAATGGCCTGTGGCATTTATATTAGTATTGCAGTGGCGCTCTTAGAAGGGGCTGACCCGCAAACAGCTTATCTACAAGGATTACAAGATATCCAAACAATCTATTCTGTGCGGGAATTTTTGTTAGAGAAGCCGCATTTTGGCAGAATTTTCAGTGGTGAGATTGCCAAGATACCAGTGGAAGAGATTAATTCTGGTGGCTATGTGATTGATACTTTAGAATCATCCCTGTGGTGTTTATTAAATAGCTCGTCTTATTCTGAGGCGGTGCTGAAAGCTGTCAACTTAGGCGGAGATACAGATACTACCGCTGCTGTAACTGGTGGATTAGCGGGAATTTACTACGGCGTGGAAAATATTCCCAAACAATGGATGAACCAAATTGCTCGTAGACAGGACATTATTTACTTGGCAGAACGTTTTGCAAGGGCTGTTTACGCTTAGAGTTATTAGTTGAGAGTAAAGAGTGAGAAGTTATAACAATCCTCACCCTTTAATTTTTACTTGTTGAGAAATCCACTGCAAGTAGGCTTGAGAACTGGCAACAATTGGTAAAGCAATAATTTCTGGCACTTCATAGGAATGAAGTTCTTTAATTTTGGCCTCCATTGCAGAAAATTTTGCCAAATCAGTTTTAATCAGTAATTGCCATTCTTGCTCTTTATGCAGTTCTCCTTGCCAAGTGTAAATTGAGTGGATTGGTAACAGACTCACACAAGCAGCAAGTTTAGCCTCCACAAGGGCATTAGCAATTGATTCTGCCTCCTGCATGTTGCCAGCTGTCACCAATACCACACCATAGCCAGCAGGTGTCTCCATGACCTCTAAACCGTCGTAGACAAGGAATAGACCTGACCATCAATTAGCAGTCGTGTGATGCCCTTAGCTTGGAGATGAGTCCGAGCCTTATGGAGCATTTTACTATCAGGAACTTTAATCACGCGATCGCGCTTCGTAGAAAAGCGTTTGGCGACGCGGTGGTTATCAAACACCGGCAGAGTTCTTTGCTGGGTTTCTAGGCTGGGAATTTGTCCCAAGTCACCAAAGTCCCTCAGAGGACGGGTAATTAATTCCGAAGAACGGTCAATTACCAAATAGCAAGTTTTGGGCAAATTCGCTATCGACAGAGGTAAAACTTCAACTGATGCTTCACCTGGTCTTCTTCTTGTAACTAAAGGTCTTTGCTCATCCAGGTCATCATCATCAAAGTCTTCTTCCTCAAAGTCGTCATCCTCTAAATCATCATCATCTAAATCATCCAAATCCTCTGATTCGTCGAGCAAATCTTCGCCTAGCATGTGCGCAATGACAGCTGCTCCTGGATGTTCATTCTTTAGCGGTGGGATGGGAATGCTGACTATTTCCGGCGGCTTTGGCTCTGGAGTTTCTAATTTATCTGCTGTGATTCGAAGTTTCGGTTTCTCCGTCGCCGAAGGGCGTCGCCGCACTCGTCTACTAGCAGCAATTGACTCCGCCGTTTCCTCTGAGTACAGCTCCTGCTCTACACGAATTATCTTACGTGGTAGTGGCTCAACCTTTGGCACTTCCACAGGCTGGCTCTCAATGGGTGGAACTTCTATCTCCGGCTCTGGTTCTGGTTGACTCAGCAGTGGTAACTGCTCATAGCTTACCTGTGCCCTGCCTTCAGGAGTTCTCGCAGCCCGCTTTAAAGAGACTAAGTATTCATACTCATCTTCTGGCAAAGTGCTTTTGAGCAGACGACTAATCGTCGAGTTACTCACACCATAGCGGTCTGCCAAAGTTGAGGTTGTTTCAGCAGTCTCTCGATATAACTTAAGAATTTCTTGCTTGTCAGAGTCTGTTAGTTTTCTCACGGTAGATACCAAAAATCTTTACTAAGCTCGTTTACGTCCGCTGGTACGCCGCGTTCGTCTTAGTGATGCGTCATATTCTAAGACAGCGCCCATGCCAAATAACACTCCACTAAACACCCAAAACACTTCTAATATTTCTCCACTTTGATAATTGGGGCCTTGGGCATATTTAAACCACATATCTGCAATGTAAAGCGAAAAGGCTGCCGCTGCAATCATTCGCCAAGACTGGGAAACTCTTCCCCCCCAAAAGGCTAGTAGCAGAGTGGTAGCAATAATTAACAAAACTACATCGCTAACTACGTAAAACCAATTCAAAATAGCGACTAGCAGTTCTGAGGGTGTTTCCTGTTGCATAGAAATCCACCATGCCAACAAACTACCGAACACTGCAATTGCTAACACAATTAGCCACTGCCATTTTTCCAGATTGATTCGCCTGGAAGCCACAGCTAAAATCATGCCAGCGCCAAGTAATAAATAACTGAGTACAAAAAATATATCGCCTACAGACACATCCGGTTCATCTTTTAAAACTATTTCGGTATAGCCGAAAATTATCCCCCCAATGAAATAGGAAAGCATACCTAGCCCAATTAAGAGCCAAACATTCCGGCCACTGACGATTTGCTGACTCAGCCAGTTCCTCAAGCATAAGATACTGGCACCCAAATAAGCTAAAGCTTCAAAAATATTTGTGCCAATCACATACCACTCGGCTCGGCTTTCGATGCCATCTGCTCCGGGAACTTTGGCACTAAACAACAAAAAGTATAGCAGTGCCAGTACGGCCCAGCCAATATTAGCTAAAACAATGTTCTGAGTGTTGAAAATTGATTTAGAAAGGAACGAATTCTCGTAAGAGTTATTCATAAGACTTGACTATGTAGATGCACTCTGGCAGTATTTTGAGTTAAAGGACTGTATATCTAGCAGTGTGTCTGTCAGGTAATACACAATCGGACACCAAAAGCAAGTGCCAGTGGCAGGATTTTTGTGAAAAAATTTCCATGCTACTGCCATAGTTTACCCAGTGGCGATTGATTTAGCCAAGTGATAAACAGCGATCGCTCGGCTTCTGGCATATCTTCTAGCTTATAAATCACTTGTTTGGTAAAATTAGCGTTACCAAAATAGGCTTTTCCTAATCGATGCAGTTCTTGTAACAGGATAACTACATGATTTTCTTGCCAATCAGGTAGTTTAGCTGTCGGCAAAGGATTAGTAGATACCAAATATTTAACTGCTTCTAGGGATGATGCTTGGGGAAATTGTTTTTGCTTGAACACTTCGGCAATATCTTTTTCAAATAATGCAGCTTGCCTAGCACCTAAAAACTCTTCAATGTCGATAGAAACACCCTGCAACAGCAAAATACCGGCTTGGATTAAAATCGCCGTTTTGCCATGACCACCTGTGTCACTATCTAGCTGCTCTAAACGGATTTTACCCCAAACACTAAAGCGTTCCGGTTCCTCCAGCAAAACACAGGCTTTACCTCGGTTATCCGTTAATTCTCTCCATAAGCCTCTAGCTTCTTCCTCTTGACTAGCTTTGAATACGCTAATCAAGCGAAAAGTCTGCCCTTGATAACTAAGGATCGGCACCTGCTGATCCTTTTTTGGGTGCTGAATGCTTGATATTTCAACATCCTGCCGTTTGAGAATAAACATGGCACTAGCAAATAACTCCTCACAGGGGCACTCTTAATATGGAATATATAATGGCATTTGGCAGCATCGCCAAGGCTGAAATTACCTAGCATACTGTAGGAATGAGCCTAGCGATCGCCCGATCCTTCCCGAAGGTAGCCGCCCAGAGGACGGTGGCGTTAACAGGCAAATAACCCCTTGACAACTCAATATATCTAAACCAATACTCCATCTGTTTCGTTTTCGGTGTAGATTGCACTAACTAGCGACTAGCATCTTAGCCTTGCTAGTGGTAAATCTGCAATTTTTGATTGCTTCTTGGTACGCGAAAACGATATAATGGTTTAGATGACTCTTTTGGGAGCCATTATTTTATGTTGGGCGCGTAGCTCAGTGGATAGAGCAATTGCCTTCTAAGCAATCGGCCGCAGGTTCGAACCCTGCCGCGCTCGTTTTAACTCAATATGAACCCTCAAGCAGCGTGAAGTGATATGATGATTTCCATGTTTGAGGGTTCGTTATTGCTGCATCATACCAAGAATAAAGGCGATATTGCTGCTACGAGAGCGATCGCCGATCTAACCCTTAAAGGTTATTTAGTCCTCACGCCACTTGTTTGTGAACATTTACCTTTTGATTTTGTTGTTTACAAAGACGATAAATTTTACAAAATACAAGCTAAATACGCAGCAGACAATAGGGTAGTCAATAAAACTATTTGGGTAGATAAAAATGGTACGCACCAAAAGAAGTACAAAGTAAATGACTTTGACTTTTATGCTGTTTATCTGCCTGATATAGATAAAGTTGTTTATCCATCAATTAACTTTAATGGTTGCTACATAACTACCCAGATACCTAATTCAGCTACACCATTTTACTGGTGGGAAGATTTTACAGACTTAACTGAAGCAGCATCTAAGCGAAACTACAAGGAGTTTGGCGTTGATTTAACAACCAGAAAGGTTAATCCAGACTCTAGAATTCATACCAGAAAAGTTGAAAGACCATCGAAAGAAGAACTAGAAAAACTAGTTTGGGAAAAGCCAACCGCACAAATTGGGAGAGATTTTGGCGTGTCTGATAAGGCTGTAGAAAAATGGTGTAAGGCTTATGGGGTAGAAAAGCCACCCAGAGGGTATTGGGTTAAGAAAGCTTATGGAAAAGTAGAAGGATAATTTTGCTTAAATCTTTCATTTGTTTAAGCATAAGAGGAAGACCTACTAATATGAGCTATGCGTTACCCGGATCTTTCTTAAATTTGCGAGAGTCTTGACTCAGTTTTTTATAACCCTGATTCGTTCGTTGTCCATTCTCAATAAAAACAAAGTTTTAGCGAGAATATTAAAAGCGAATTTGTCAAGTATGCCTCAATTTTCAGTGTCTAAGATGGTTATAAAACACGAGTTTCAAGATTGTAAAGAAAGATGTGGGTAACGCATAGCTAATATAACAAAGGCTATTTAGTTTTTTCTAGAATGTCTAACTGTTAACAGACACTCCTCAATAATACCGAAGTCTTCCTCTGAGTATGCGTAACTTTTGTTATTCCACTTCCCATTGACGTTACGAGATACCTTTCTTGGGTTTATGCCGTGTACTTCCCTGTGCTTATCAGCCACACGTGTAGCTAGCTTATGGTAGTCTGATTCATCTACTTGTATTTTATTTTCGTCTAAGTATTGCCCTACGGTTAATAGCTCTTTAGCTGGTATGTCCCCTGATAATTCCTTCATAGACTCAGCCTGAGCTACTATATAGCGCTCTGGGTATGTTAATGCTTCCTCCCAACGCTTAACCAGTTGGGTTTTAGATAATGTATTCAAATACACTACTTCTATTTGCCTATCTACGTGTGCGGGTGGGAGGATATTAAGAACTAGCACTTGTATGATTAACCTACTAACTTTATACCTTTTAGAATACCCAGTTCTATAAGATACATTAGCTCCATCGAAACCAAAAAACACTAGGGACTAACCACACGTAACCAAATACCCATCAGGTACGCTAACTCCTGACTCCCTACTCACCACTTATTACTCAAAGGTTTCGATAACCTGGGAAATATTTTGATTTACCCACGCCAGCCAGGAAGTCTAAGGATACCTAAAAGTTTTACAGGTCTGCACTAAGTTAAAGATTTTAGATATCTCTAGCAAACTATCATTAGATTTTCTTATGCTTATGACACTTTTAGGACAATCTAGGATATTTTAGCACTGCTAAGTATTTCTGGAAAAAGCCCGTGACGAGGATTGAACTCGTGACCTCACCCTTACCAAGGGTGTGCTCTACCACTGAGCCACACGGGCAAAATATAACTTTGGTTTTTTAGTTGTAAGTTACAATGCTGGGAGCTTTGCTCTTAACCCAGTCATTATAACTTATAACTTCGTAAGTGGTGGGCCGGGCTGGATTTGAACCAGCGTAGGCGCTAGCCAACGGATTTACAGTCCGTCTCCATTAACCACTCGGACACCGACCCGATTTGTCTCACGATTTAAAATCTTAGCACCATGTTTTAGAAATTGCAAGTAATTAGAAAAAATAACTTGCGGGTAGAGATCACAACAAAACTGCGTCTCTACCATCTGGATAAAAAATACTGGTTACACGCTCATCTCCAGCATTCGTTGCATTGGTCGCAGTGCAGCCAGCCGAATATCCTCTGACATGGTAATTTCGGGAGTACGATTTTTCATTGCCCAGTAAAGCTTTTCTAGGGTGTTTAACCGCATAAACGGACATTCGTTACAAGCACAGTTATTTATCGGTGGTGCAGGAATAAAATGCTTGTCAGGAGCTAGTTTTTGCATTTGATGAATGATTCCCGGCTCCGTAGCAACGATAAATTCTTTGGTAGGACTGTTTTGACAATACTTGAGTAAAGCGGCTGTGGAGCCAATAAAGCTGGCGTGGCGCAATACACTACTTTCACATTCTGGATGTGCGATCGCCTCTGCTTCGGGGTGGGCAATTTTTAACTGGACAATTTTCTTTTCCGAGAAGGTTTCATGGACAACACAGCTACCTTGCCATAGCACCAAATCTCGTCCAGTCTGTTCCATCACATACCGCCCCAAATTGCGATCTGGGGCAAAAATAATCGGCTGTTCTTTCGGTATCTGCTGCACAATTTTCACAGCGTTGGAACTAGTACAAATAATATCGCTCATCGCCTTGATATCAGCAGAACAGTTGATGTAAGACACCACTAGATGATTCGGATGCGCTGCTTTAAAAGCTGCGAATTCGTCTGCTGGACAACTGTCGGCTAAAGAACAACCAGCATCCAAATCTGGTAAAAGTACTAATTTATCGGGATTAAGTATCTTTGCTGTTTCTGCCATGAAGTGAACGCCAGCAAAGACAATTACATCCGCATTAGTTTTTTCGGCGGCTCTTGCCAGTTGTAATGAATCCCCAATAAAGTCTGCAATATCCTGAATATCTGGCTCTTGATAATAATGCGCCAGGATAACGGCGTTGAGTTCTTTTTTGAGACTCTGAATCGCGGCAAACAAATCTAGTGGTACACCCAGTTGGGTGTTTTCTCGTTGAGCTAGTGCAGTAGTAAACACAGTTTAGGGGTGCTTTATGTTGCAAATGTATGTCCTGTGGATTCAATTATAGTAGTTTTTACCAAAAATAGTGGACGGTTGATATTTTCGGGTTGTGTCCAAATCGGGCTGAGTTTCATATCCTGGAGATAGACGGCAAGGAAAGTGGCATGACCAGTCAGAAAACTCAATCGATAAACCTCAAAATTGCTGTAGTTGGAGATATTCACGACCAATGGGAAGTGGAAGATGGCGTTGCACTCAAGCATTTGGGTGTTGACTTAGTGCTGTTTGTCGGGGATTTTGGCAATGAATCGGTGGAAGTGGTCAGAGCGATCGCATCTCTCGATATTCCCAAAGCAGCTGTAATGGGCAACCACGATGCCTGGTACACCGCCACCGAATGGGGACGCAAAAAGGCTCCTTATGACCGCTCTAAGGAAGACTGGGTACAGGAACAACTCGATTTATTAGGTTCGTCCCATGTTGGTTACGGTAAGCTGGATTTTCCCGCTTGGAATTTAACTGTAGTGGGGGGTCGTCCCTTTACTTGGGGTGGCCCAGAGTGGAAATTCGCGGAAATCTGTAAAGAACGTTACGGTGTGACGAGTTTGGAAGAATCCGCCGATCGCATCTTCAAAGCAGTTAAAAGCGCCGCTTACGAGACAATTATATTTTTGGGTCACAACGGGCCTAGTGGGTTAGGCGATCGCCCCGAAGACCCTTGCGGCAAAGACTGGCATCCAATTGGCGGCGACTTTGGCGATCCAGATTTGGGCGAGGCGATTTCTCAAGCCTTGACTGCTGGTAAAACCATTCCTCTGGTGACATTTGGTCACATGCACCGAGATTTACGCCATACCAAGAAGGTGCAACGCAAACCCATCTTTAGAAGTCCAGAGGGGACAATTTACTTGAATGCAGCTAGTGTCCCCAGGATTGTGGAAAATGACAGCGAGAAGTTGCGTAACTTTTCCATTGTCACCTTAGAGGCGGGTGTGGTTTCGCAAGTTTCCCTAGTTTGGGTGGGGAATGATTTTCAGGTGGCTAAGGGGGAAATTTTGTACGAGCGATCGCGTATTGTGTCGTAGACATTCGCATCCAGTAGTGCAATCTGCGTAGATAATAGGGTATAGTATTATCTGTCAAGTTTAGTGCTAACCAACAAAAGCGCCTGAATAGCGTCTAAAACTAGGATCAGCACAAGTTTGACAGATTTACTGGAGAGGTGGCAGAGTGGTCGATTGCGTCCGACTTGAAATCGGATGAGGCTAAAACCTCCGGGAGTTCGAATCTCCCCCTCTCCGTTGAATGAATGTTGTTATCAAGTACTACACCTGTTTTGCATCTACAATATATCCAAATTGATGCACAAAGAGTATTTGGTTAACAACTGATGAAAAATCTAAATATTAAAGAAGAAGCCCGCAAATTGATTGACAAATTGCCAGAAAATTCCACATGGGATGATTTGATGTACCAAATTTATGTTCGGCAAACTGTTGAAGCTGGACTAGAGGATAGCAAAGCTAGTAATGTTATTTCTGTACAAGAAGTACAGAAATAATTTAGGCTGTCAGAGTGAACGCTCAAGCCTTTCCTTCTCCATTGAGTTTTTCATGAATGAGTCAAGATGGAAGGCTGGCGTTCGTGTTTACCTTTGTTTTACAAAGCAAAGTAATTAGTTATTTAAACATATCAAAAATAGTCTGATTTAATCCTATATGAGGGTTAAATGTTGGTGTGGAGTTAGTGATTTGTGGTGCATATACACCTAGCAGTAATTCTGGAGCAACCACAGGTAAATTGTTACTCAAAACATAAGAATTTCTTGTAACTATCAATACTGGTTGACCTTGGTACAAAACGATAGGAGGATTGAGGCAGTAAATATTGTAAGGACTGTAAAGGCCATATTGACTACCATATAATCCATAGGAATTCCGAATGCTGTACATACCATAGGAACCCCCGTAAATACCATGAGGATTACTAATAGAGTTTTGGTCGTATAGATTACTTGATAAAACACCCAAAAATTGTCCATCAGCAGCCCATAATTGAGCCACACCATTTACGGAAACGAGAAAATCTACAATTGACATAGGTTTTTACAATAAAAACTTATTTTCTCCAGCTTCATCCCCTAAGAGTGGCAACAACCTCAGCAAAAATGCCTAATTTGTGGATTTGGTAACGTGGTCATATTTTTAGCGTAATTAAATAGGATTTCAAATAGAAAATATTGAAGCGAAAATATGACTTAACAAGTGCGATCGCTCCCTAACCTCTCCCCCTACTGCCATCGTGCTACCATTACCAATAAATTATTTTGAGAGGTCAATCAATGGCTACCATTCATGCGCTCAATATACCTGATGAGTTATACGAACAACTACAACACTTAGCTAAAGCTGAAAATAACTCAATTGATGCTCAAGTTATTACAATATTGCAGAACGCTTTGCAGGCAAAAACACAGCCAACGGAAGAGGAAAGGCGAAAAAATGTCCCAAAACTCCTAGAGGAAATTAGTCGCCGTCGCCGCTTGAATCCAGCAGACTTTGGATTACCTGATAGTACTGAACTAATTCGAGAAGACCGCAATAGATGAGCAGTCCTCTTAGATGCGTGGTAGATACCAGTGTGTGCATCAAGTATTTTATTGCTGACCCACTAACTGCCAAAGTTAATCAACTCTTCGGTCATCTCGCCAATCCACAGACAGAAATTTTTGTTCCAGACCTTTTTTACATTGAGTGTGCTAACACGTTCTGGAAGTATGTCCGTGCAAGAATGTACACTGCTGCTGAGGTTCAGACAGATTTAGCTACTCTGAAAGCTTTTCCGTTGCGTGTTGTTTCAACAGCCGATTTGATGGCAGATGCAGTTACTATAAGCTTGAGTTATGGAACTTCTGCCTACGATGCCTCTTATGTTGCGCTTTCACAGCAGGTAGGTGCTACTTTGCTGACTCTCGACGGTAAGCTGGTGAAAGCCCTAGCCGCTTCGTCTTACAATGTTTGCTCGTTTAATGACTTTGAGGTTCCGCCGTTGGAGTCAATGTAAAAGCGATCGCCTTTCCTCACCCCAAAGCATTAGATAAGACTAAACATCTTGATACAAACTCAGAATTGGGAGAATAGAATTTTTCTCACCGATTTACTTAGTTGCAATAAAATTAGTTTGTAGAGTAGGCAATAATCCTGCTGTTTTTTTAATATTCAATTGTCAAAAATGCCTTTTACTTATAACCGCACGGTTCGTTTTCAAGATACTGATGCTGCTGGGGTAGTTTATTTTGCTAATGTTTTGGGTATTTGCCATGAAGCTTATGAAGAATCTTTAGAAGCATCAAGTATTAATCTCAAAGATTTTTTTACTAATCCTTCTGTAGCTTTTCCCATTGTTCATGCTAGTGTCGATTTTTTGCGCCCTATGTTTGGCGGGGACAAGTTACTGATTAGTTTAATTCCCCAAAAAATAGGTGTTGATAAGTTTGAAATTAGTTACGAAATTACAGTGGCTGAGGTGGTAGTTGCTAAGGCTATTACTCGCCATGTTTGTATTGATGCAAGTAGTAGAAGTAAACAGGAATTACCTGGTGAGATAGTTCAGTGGTTGGAGACGAACCGCAGAGACGCAGAGGGCGCAGAGAGAAGAAGGTCGAGAGAGATTATGTGATGGGATTTTGGAGGAATTCTGTGGCTATTTGTTGTAATTGTTGGCGGTTAATCTTACCTTGAGAGTTACGGGGTAAGTTTTGCTGGGGAATCCAATATTTTGGGATTTTAAATTTGCTGAGTTTGTTTTTGAGTAGGGTTTGGATTTTTAAGGCAGAGGTATCTGATTTTTTAGGAATGTAAATCGCTGTTAAGGCTTGCCCCCAGTGTTTATCTGGGATGCCGATGACACAAATATCGGCAACCATTTGAGTTGATTGTATAGCTGATTCAATCTCTGCTGGATAAATATTTTCTCCACCTGTAATAATTTTGTCGCTGTTACGTCCGACTATATTTAAATGTCCTTGTTCGTCTAAAAAACCTAAATCATCTACTTGGAAATCAGTTTGATTTTCTCTGGTTATCGGATAGTAACCACGGGCTAAAGATTTAGCATGAATGGTAATATTTCCGATTTGATTGGAATTTAAAATTTCGTATTTTTGGTTGCGAATAGTTACTTTTGCATGGGGAAGAATTTGACCACTGCTTATTTTACCGCCTAGAAAATCATCTGGTTTGAGGGTAGCAATTTGAGAGGCGGTTTCTGTCATGCCATAGGTAGGTGCTAATCGGATGCAATGAAATCTGGCTTTTTCTAGTAGTTCGTTCCATGCTGGCGCACCTCCCAAAAGTACAGTATTAAATTGGGATAACCATTCAGTTAATTCTGGATTTTCTAGAATACGTTGTAACTGTGTTGGTACTAAAGATATAAAAAAATCAGATTCTTTAATATTGAACATCTGTCCTGTTTCTACTGCTTTGAAGGGTAGAATAGCTAGTTTACCTCCAGTAGTGAAGGAGCGCATAAATTGCATTAAACCGCTAACGTGATATAGCGGTAACACGCAAAAAGAATTGACTTGCTTTAGTTGAAAGTATTCTGTAAATCCTTGTATAGATGCTATGAGAGTTTCCCAAGTATGGATGGCAAATTTAATCTGCCCCGATGAACCACCTGTGGGAATCATAATCAGTGCTGAGTGCTGAGTGCTGAGTGCTGAGTGAGAGACGCAATTAATCGTGTCTGTACTTGGGATTAGAGGAGTGGGAGAGTGGAGTAGTTCTCCCCAAATGATGTCTGGCTGTACTAAATCAAAGACTTGTTGCCATTCTTGTGTTCCCCAATCGGGGTTACAAAGGAAAACTGGACAGTTAGCAGCACAAGCAGCAATAAAGCTTGCTAAAAATCGTAATGGTTCGCATTCAGCTAAGATTATTTTTGGTGGTGTTCCACATTCTGAAATATGTGTTAGTTCTAAATATAATTCTTGAGCTATTTGATTAAATTGATGGCTATCATAACCGATTAGCCAATCATTTTGAGCTAGCTTATTAAGACAGTTTAAAGGTCGTTCCATAAACTTTGAAGCCAGTTTCTTCTTGTTCAAAAAAATGGTCGATGCCAAAACCAATCGCTCTGTTGTTTTGGGATAATTCCGCCGCTAGTTGGAGTGCTGCAAGTCTACCGATCGCAGTTTCAAATACTGATGAAAATACAGTATCAATTTGATGCTGTTGACAAAACTTTCTCAGACGAGATGGTGATCCAACTATCCCAGGTTTTATGACAAAAACCCCTCGCCAACCTTGCTGATGACAGGTGGCGAGTTGTCCAAGTGTGGCGACAGATTCATCTATTGCGATCGCAGTTTTATAACTCGTACTCAATTCCAACATCTGCTGAAATTGTTCTACGGGTAGGGGTTGTTCGATAAATTCAATTTCTAGGGGTAGTTCTGGATTTTCCTTGAGATTATCGCAAGTCCGCAGCCATAAGTTAGCTTCTTCATAACTGAGTCCACCGTTGGCATCTAATCGTAGTTTGGTAAAGGCTGGTAAGGTGTGTATCAATGATTCAAAAATTTTTAGTTCATCAGCGATCGCATCCACACCAATTTTCCACTTAAATGTACGATATCCTTGCTGCCATAGAGTTTCCAATTGATTTAAAGCCGCTTTCCCAGATGGTAATAAGCCACTAAAAGATTGCGTATTGGGTATGGAAAAGAATTCACTTTCCCACTCGCAGGCTGACTCAAAGCCAAATTGACAAGCAGGTAACTCATCTGGGATGGAGAAAATTATCTCGTCTGTGATTTCTTCTGGGAGTTGGCGACAAAAATCTAGGGCTTGTTCTAGGGTTTCGGAACCAAACCAACTGATAGGGGCGATTTCTCCCCACCCGAGTTTACCTGATTCATCAGTAAGGCGAAGAATAATACCTTCACGAATATCCCACTTACCATGATTAGTGGTAAGCGATCGCAAAAATCTTCGCTGATATGGACGAAATTTAAATTGATAACGCATCAATTAGTAATTGCTAAAGTATAAATCCCAGTCCAAGCAGCAAGCAAGCCCAGAAATGCACGGCTACGGCAATGAATTTACAGTTACTAACTTTGTCCGGCTGATTGTGATTTTCTTGGACGTGGCGGCATAATTTGAAGGCAAAGGGTAAACTTACCCAACTTAGTAACGTCCAAACTGGAAAAATTCCCAATAGCACAAATAGCAATGTGAGGGGATAAATGCTGGCAGTAAACCAAACTAGGAGTTTGGCCCCTTTTGCTGTTCCGAGACGGACGATAGGCGATCGCTTGCCTGCGGCTATGTCATCCTTAACTTGGTGAAAGTGCGAGCAAAACAAAATTAAGGTTGTGGCAATCCCGACAATTACTGAAGCTGCTAAACTTGTCATTGACCAAGTTTGCGTTTGGCTGTAATATGCTGCCTCCACTGCTAAGGGGCCAAAGGCAAAAAAGCAAATAATCTCGCCTAAACCCTGATATCCTAAGCGAAAGGGAGGGCCTTGGTACGTGTAGCCTAAACCACAGCATAGTAAAATAATGCCGATAACAGTTAGGTCATGTTGCCAAAAGGCGATCGCTAGTATGCCCAGCAATCCCAAACCTAAACAAAAATTTCCTATCCAAAATATTAATGGCTTATTGCCTGTTAAATTCACCAAAGAATGGTGCTTATTTTGATCGATACCTGTTTCGGAATCAAACACATCATTACTGATATTTTCCCAGGCAAGAATTAAGATTGCCGCAGCTACAAAAGTAGAAAATACTACAGTATTGAAAGTTTTAGTTTTGGCAAATGCTACTGCTGTTCCCACCCAAATGGGCATAATGGCAACGCTATACATTGGCGGTTTAATCGCTGCCATCCATAACTTAGTGTTGGGATATAAAATTTGCTTGGTAGTCATCAGTTGTGATTAATTAAATTACCGGAATATTACTCACACTTGAGATTTTATGGTTTAAAGAGACGCTAGATATGGGTGATATACAAACAACTGTCACTTTTACTATGGCTTGTTAACCTGGTGTTGTTAATACTCACCCTCACGTTGCAGTCTCAGGCTGAAACTGTCTTATCATAGTCTGAGAACACCACAAATAAGGCAAACCCTACGCTGGTGAAATAGCAACTTAATATGTTACCTGTAAAAATACGACCACGATTAATTACACTTTAGGAAGTTAACTTAAAAAAAATTTACTATCGTTAAATCCATGACAGTTTTACCATGTCGTAGCAACTTCTTTGTAAAGCACAAAGATTTATATCAATTTCTGGTAGCAGTGCAAGAAAAGTGCGTCAAAAATAATTGCAGACAAATTGTCAGTGTTTCCCAAGAAATTGATTTAGTTGACCCTTTACTTGTATTAGATAAACTTACACAAGCAAATGAAATAAATTTTTACTTTGAGGACAGAGGTAAAGGAGAAGCGATCGCAGCAATTGATGCTATAGCAAAATTACAGATTGATGGCTCAGACCGTTTTAATCAAGCAGAATATTTTATCAAATCTTGTCTAAAAAATATAATTAATTTTGGTAACGGAAACCAACCTTTTTCTGGGCCTCACTTTTTTTGTTATTTCAGCTTTTTTGATAAAAATGCCCAAGTAGATTATCCATTTCCGTCTGCTACCATTTTTCTTCCACGTTGGCAAGTAGCCGTAAAAAATCAGCGTTGCATATTAGTAACAAATATAATTATCAATCCAAATGTAAATATTGAAAGATTGTTGGAGAAAATCCAAAATAAAATTGAATTTATCCAAACTTTAGAAAATTACTCTACTAATATTGATTATTTTTCTAGAAACTTATATAAAAAATCTCTCACAAATGCTGTCCAATTTAAAGGTTCAGTAGTATCTGCTTTAGAAAAAATTCAGTCTAGTCATTTAAGCAAAATTGTATTAGCAGATATATTAGATGTAAAATCAAGCAACCACTTTAGCCTAGTTAAATCCTTAAATAATCTTAGACAAAATCATCCTAATTGTTATATTTTTTCTACAAGTAATGGCAAAGGACAAAATTTTATTGGTGCAAGTCCAGAAAGATTAATTAGTATTAATAATCAACAGTTAATCACTGATGCTTTAGCTGGTTCTGCACCACGAGGTAAAACCCCTGCTGAAGATGCAGCTAATGCCAATCGCTTACTAAATAGTGAAAAAGAAAAGCATGAACATTCCCTAGTGCTTAATTTCATTACACAACGACTATGCCAACTAGGCTTATTACCGCAAATATTAGCACCCCGATTGCGACAATTATCGAATATCCAGCATTTATGGACACCAATCAGTGCTATGGTTCCCGCTGACATACACCCATTAAAGATTGTCGGACAATTGCATCCTACGCCAGCCGTTGCAGGTGCAGCACAAGATGTAGCTTGTGCCGAAATTCGTCGTTATGAAAGCTTCGAGAGAGGTTTATATGCTGCACCTCTGGGTTGGATAGATTCTCAGGGTAACTGTGAGTTTATTGTGGGAATTCGTTCAGCATTGATTGATGGCGATCGCGCCAGATTGTATGCTGGTGCTGGTATCGTCGCTGGTTCCGATCCTGACAAGGAGTTTGCAGAGGTGCAGCTTAAGCTTCAGGCGTTACTGAAAGCATTAGTTTAAAGTTAATTACTAATCTTGTATGCCAGCTAAAGATATTTACCACAATTCTGTTAGAAACGCTCTTGAAAAAGAGAGTTGGCATATTACCAACGATCCATTTATCTTAAGATGGGGTGCAAGAGATTTATATATTGATTTAGGTGCCCAAAAGCTAATAGCAGCAGAAAAAAGCGGGCAGAAAATAGCAGTAGAAGTTAAAAGCTTTATCGGTGCTTCTCCAGTAACCGAATTAGAAAAGGCTTTGGGACAATATATTTTATACTACGATATTCTCAGTCGCTTAGAACCAGACCGCCGCTTGTATCTTGCTATTCGTCAACAAACATACTTAGAATTATTTCAAGAACCAATTGGTAAGATATTGATAGAAAATCAGCGTCTTTGTTTACTCGTCTTCGATTCAGAACTAGAGGTGATTCTAGAATGGATACCTTAGATAATTATCGCCAAATAATTGAAAAAATATTAACTGAATATGCCCAACTTCCTTACGCTCATGGAGAACTAGAAAGACAGCTAATTATTGATGAAAATGCAAACCATTACCTACTACTCACACTTGGCTGGGAAAACAAACAACGGGTACATGGATGCCTTGTCCACATTGATATTATCAATGATAAAATTTGGATTCAAAGAGATGGGACTGAAGATGGTATTGCTAACGAATTCGTCAGTGTCGGTATTCCTAGAGATCGTATCGTTCTAGCCTTTCAACCTACTGAAGTAAGAAAGTATACTGATTTTGCTGTTACATAAATTTTAAATCTAGCGATCGCGCAAGATTGTATGCTGGTGCTGGTATCGTGGCTGGCTCTGATCCTGACAAAGAGTTTGCAGAGGTGCAGCTTAAGCTTCAGGTGTTACTCAAAGCATAAGTTTAATGGCTAATTTCTCTTGCTGTTTTTCATAGGGCAGATGTCCATAATTATTTATTCATACCGAAAAAGGTTACAAGTATATATAGCGTTTACTAATCACATGAGGTACATCATATTCCCCTCCTTGCTTGCGGGGAGGGGGTTGGGGGTGGGGTTCTTGTACCTCACTCAACTGAGAACCGCCGTATACTCACTATAACCACTGTGTTATGGTAATTTATAATTATTTGAGATATTCATAGGTATTGAAATACTAAATATGAATCAATCAATTACAGACAGCTACTTTTTTGAGGAGCTTAGTGACGCTGACTCTGCTCTTATCGTTGGTGGACAAAGCTCTGTAGTCGCTCCTGTTCAGATATCTGGATTTCTTTTCCTTCCTCAACCAAGCTTTCTAGAAACTCCTATTCCGCCTTCTTCTATAGAAACTACTGTTCCCCTTCCTGGAGTCACAGTTGAGATGCTTCAAGAATTGGTTTCAACAGAACCTACCCCCATTCCCATGTAGGAATTGAGTTTCAAAGCCTCTCTCTGTTTCGGTAAGAGGGATGGAAGTGGAGTTTTTAGTATATTTTTAGCTTTTTCAAACAACCTTTAAGGCAATGTAAAATCTTAGGTTTGTTCTATATCAAACTTCGTAAATTGGTGTTCGTTCAGCCTTGATAGATGGCGATCGCACGAGATTATATGCTGGTGCTGGTATCGTTGCTGGCTCTGACCCTGACAAAGAGTTTGCAGAGGTGCAACTTAAACTTCAAGCTTTACTGAAAGCGTTAGTTTGACATTCAAAAAAGGACGTTTTTAAACAGACTATTTAAGTTGATTTTAATTATCCAAAGAATTGTAGGCTTCATTCAGTTTGGCGGCTGACTCTTCTAATAAGCGTTGTTCCTGAGCATTTCTTGGTAACACCAGTTGGCGCTCAATACCTTGGGAGCTAATGATACATGGAAGTCCAAGAACAACTTCACTACCAACTCCATAGTTAGAATCTGCTCTAGCCGATACTGGAAATATCTGCTTTTCATCTCGCAGGATGGTATCAACTAACTGAGAAACTACTATTGATATGCCATAGCTAGTATTTCCTTTACGTTTAGAAATGTTATAACCTCGTTTACGGGTTAACTCTGCGTACTCTTGCTGAATTTCTTCCAGCGTTGCTCCTTGTGGTATAGGAAATTCAGCTAACAAAATTCCCCCAATAAATGCACTAGACCAAACGACAAATTCACTGTCTCCATGCTCTCCAATCACATAAACACGAACATCTTGTTTACTAACGTTCAGTCGCTTACCAAGTTGATATCTCAGTCTAGCAGTATCAAGAACGGTTCCTGAACCGAAAATTAGGTTTTCTGCTCTAGTGGAACTGGCGATCGCAATCCGTGTTAGTACATCCACTGGATTGCTAACGATAAGTACGATTGAATTCGGTGCAACTCGATCCAATTCTTTCATCGTCGAACGCACGATCTCTGCATTATCGTTCAATATATCTAATCGGCTTTGTCCTTCTTTTTGCCGCACCCCAACAGTCACGACAATCACATCAGAATCAGCTAAATCTTCATACTGATTTGACGCTATAATTTCCATGTCTTTAAGTAAAGGAATGGTGTCTTCAATATCCCATGCTTGCCCCTCAGCTTTTGATAAAGTTCGGTCAAAAAGGACGACTGTTACACATTTACCAAGTAGCACTAAAGCATTTGCTACATTTGCACCCACATTACCCGCACCAATAATACCGACCTTGGATATTTTGCTACTCATGCCAAATCTATTTTTTTGTAACTGGCCTGATAGGTTAATGTTAACTCTAGAACTAACCGTTTCGAGTCAAGATTCTTGAAGCGATCGCTTCATCTCAAAGATTTGATGTGTTGACGCAAGACAGAATTGATGAGTATTTTGTGTTCGACATTCTGAAATTGAAACCAAGCTATCATATCTGGAATAATCTGAATTAAGTTATGTGCTTGAATTGCTGGCAATCTCAACATTACCTTCTCCAAAAACTCATCGTTTAATAATGGAATATTCAGAATAATCAATGTCAATACGGTTCGGTTAAAGGGGAAAGGGAAAGGGAAAAAAAACTTTTAACCCTTAACCTTTAACCTTTTCCCCAAAGGTAATTCTGAGTTCAAAATGCTTATCCGAACTGTATTGTAATCAATGTCGTCATCTGACTTCAATTCCAAAGCTTCCCAATTAGGATGTGAGATATTGTTTAAATCGTTGGTGTTCATTATGTTTTAGTTTCAGTATCGTAGATGCTTTATGAAAATTGAAGTGGTAAAAGCTATTCAACAACACAAGTCAGTGCTGTGTAATTTAATGGAACTATACCAGTATGACTTAAGTGAGATAGAAGCTAAAGATGTAGATGACTGTGGCTTGTTTGGCTATCTATATCTTGATTACTATTGGACAGAACCTGAGCGACACCCATTTTTGATTAAAGTTGATAAAAAACTGGCAGGGTTTGTACTTGTTAATCAGCACACTTACCTTCATCAAGATAACAATGCTAAGTCTATTGCTGAGTTCTTTATTCTCAAGAAGTATCGAAATCAAGGTATTGGTGAACAGGTAGCTACTCACATTTTCAACCAGTTTCCCGGCAGTTGGGAAGTACGGCAGACTGCTTTGAACCTAGGCGCACAAGCTTTTTGGGATAAGGTAATTAGTCAATACACTAATGGAGCTTTTAACGAAGTTTTTTTAAATGATCATCGATGGCATGGCCCAATTAAAACTTTTGATAACTCAAATAAACTATTAACATAAATAAACTATTAACATAAAAAATACACCGATTTATCCGGTGTATTTCTAGCGTTACTAGAGCATATAGTTTTAATGATACTTTACACTAAATCCTGATGAGTAAAAGCCTTAGCATTTGCCCCGGTGTAAGTAGCTACAATATGACCATCGCCACTCATTTGATATTTGTATGTCACTAATCCTTCTAAACCAACAGGGCCGCGGGGAGGCATTTGTTGCGTACTAATTCCTACTTCTGCGCCGAAACCATAGCGGAAACCATCAGCAAATCGGGTAGAACAATTGTGGAATATATTCGCTGAATTTACTAGTCCAAAGAAAGTTTCAACAGATGCTGAATCTTCAGTAATAATGGCATCGGTATGACGAGAACCATATTCGTTAATATGTGCGATCGCATCTTCTATAGAGTCTACAATCTTTATCGACAAAATAAAATCGCTGTATTCTGTTTCCCAGTCTATTGCTGTTGCAGCTTTGATGTTAGGTAAAATTTTCAAGGTGCGTTTATCGCCTCTTAACTCCACATGACGTTCTTCCAAAGCCTCAGCAACTTTTGGTAAAAATTCTGCCGCAATCGATTGGTGAACTAGCAAAGTTTCAATTGCATTACAAACAGCAGGATATTGCGCTTTTGCATCGACGGTAATCGGAACTGCTTTAGAAATATCAGCCGCTTTATCTATATAAAGATGACAAATTCCATCAGCGTGACCTAATACAGGAATTCGTGTATTTTCTTGCACAAAGCGCACAAAGGAATTAGAACCTCTAGGAATAATTAAATCTACATATTTATCTAACTTCAAAAGTTCTAGAGTTTCTTCTCTAGTTGTTAGCAACTGCACTGCATCAGGATTAACAGCAGTTTGCGATAATCCCTGTTTAATTGCTTTAACTATCGCTTCACAAGAACGGACAGCTTCCTTTCCACATTTGAGGATTACACCATTTCCTGATTTGATTGCTAAAGAAACAATTTGAATCGCCGCCTCTGGACGGGCTTCAAAAATAATTCCCAAAACGCCTAAAGGACAGGTGATGCGCTTCAGAATTAAGCCAGTGTCAAGTTCGCGGTGAATCTGCACTTTACCAATTGGATCGGCTAGCTTACCAACATCTCGTACCCCAACGATCGCATCTCTTAATTTATGTTCATCCAACTGTAAGCGCTTATAAAGTGGTTGAGGAATTCCTTCAGCAGTAGCAGCTTTACAATCAGCAACATTTGCTTGTAAAATTTCATCTCTAGCTGATTCTAAAGCTTGGGCGATCGCAACAAGTGCCTGATTTTTTGCCTCAGTGGAGAGAATCGCTAGCTTACTTGCAGCTTGGCGGGTTTGCCCAGCGATCGCAGTTAGGGGAGAAGCTATATCAAAAATAGTCATAGTACAAATCTTTACTTTTTCCTCATCTTATCAATCTCAGGTTATGTTCATCATTCGTCTTCCTCCAATCGGGTGAACCATTTGGGTAATCAATAATTACTCTGATTGGGTGAAGTAAGACTGGGTTCAAAATATGTATTCTCTGAATATCAAACACGGACAAATAGGTACTAAGTTTACAGCAACAAAAATATTCTAAGTATTATTACAGGTTTATTTGAAAATCTTAAACATGATTTATGCGTTCCCAAGGCTAGATAAACATAGTAATGTATGTTTATCTAGCCTTTTACTTAAGAAAATATTTTATACTGTCATTATTTAAATTTTTACGAAATTGCAGTGACGATCGCTGGATCTATTGAGTATTGATAGATCAAATACCACTCCTTCAGTAGGGAGATCCTATGTCATTGCAATCTGCATTAAATGCCTTAAACCAAAAACGTTATCAAGAAGCGGTTGAATTACTCGAACAATTCTGCCGCGATTCTGTTGAACACAATTCCTCAGATTATCTTTCAGCACAGATGTGGCTGATGAAAGCCTATCAAGCCACAGGCGAAATCGAAAAAGCCAAGGCCCTGTGTCAAAAGTTAATCATGAGTGAAAATCCACAGGCTCGCAGTTGGGCAGAACAAGCTAGTCAATCCTTCCACCAAACACCATCTAACGTTAGCCAAAAAGCTGGTCGCGCCGCTACAACTGGGATGAAATTAGCGATGGGGGGAGTGGGTGGTAGTTTGGCGTTAGCTTCTGGTGTCACCATGACCTTGCTGTTTGGCATGGTGTTGGCTTTAGGTTTGAGCTTAGTATTTATTTTAGGTAACGATAATCCACTCCAAGGATTAGCGATCGCTATTGGTATTACTCTAGTTTTTAATATCGCTGCCTTTTTCATATCTCCATTCATCATGGACTTAACTCAAGGTTGGCTTTACCAAACTCGCTGGGTAGAGTTAGCAGAAGTTGAAATCCTAAGTCCAGAGACAGCTAAAGTTATTCGCCAAGTCTGTGAGCAGAAAAAGCTGAAAACGCCGCGTTTGGGAATCATTAACGACCAAAATCCCACGGCTTTTACTTATGGCTCATTGCCGAACAGCGCCCGTTTAGTCGTCAGTCAGGGACTTTTTACATACCTCGATGACGATGAAATTGCTACTGTTTATGCTCACGAACTGGGGCATATCGTCCACTGGGACTTTGCAGTGATGACAGTAGCTTCTACCTTAGTGCAAATTTGTTACTTGATTTACAGCACAGCCAGAAGATTTGGGCGTGGCGGTGGCGATAGCAAAATCAAAGATGCGATGCAAACTGCTGCCTTAGTTGCTTACGTGTTTTATGTCGTCGGTACTTATCTAGTGCTGTATCTCTCCCGCACACGGGAATATTTTGCTGACCACTTTGCAGCCGAAAGTACGGGTAATCCCAATGGATTATCCCGCGCTTTGGTGAAGATTGCTTATGGGATATTAGAAGAAGGTTCGCGGACACAAGAACCCAGCCGTTTAATTGAAGGAACTCGCGCCTTGGGTATCTATGACCATAAAGCCGCCGCTTCCACAGGAACCGCTTACCGCATTGCATCGGATACCCAAAAAATTGGTCGCGTCTTTCTGTGGGATATGTTTAACCCTTGGGGCTGGTGGATGGAGTTAAATTCCACTCACCCATTGACAGGTAAACGAGTTCGTGCATTAAGTACATACGCCGAACAATTGGGTTTACCAACTGAGTTTGATATGGGGCGAGTTATTGGAGAAGGTAAAAGCCTTAATAAGAGTAGGCTTTACGGCAACTTCTTTTTAGATGTTGTACTCTACGGTGCTGAAACGATTGGTTTCTTCGCTGGCTTGGTAACAGGTGTGATTTTGTTGTCAAGTTCCCCAAATACAGGTTTAGTATTGGGTGCGCCACTAATTGGCTTAGGGATCGGAATTTTCGTCAAAGCTTTGGTAATGTTCCCCGACTACAAGCAAGCGCCGGAAACCGATATTCTCACTTTGATGTCAGACCCTTATGCCAGTCCGTTGCGTGGACAACCTGCAAAACTGGAAGGTCAACTTATTGGTCGTGGCGACGCTGGTTATAAATTTGGTTCCGATTTAAAAATTCAAGATCGTAGCGGAATGCTTTATCTGCATTACGCCTCACGCTTTGGCCCCATCGGCAATTTTCTGTTTGGGATGAAGCGAGTCCAAAGTTTGATTGGCGAACAAGTTGGGGCTGTGGGTTGGTTCCGTCGAGGTGTTGCGCCTTGGATGGATTTAATTCAACTCCAGAGCGAAAATGGCACTATCGTCAACAGTTACCATCGCTTCTGGTCATTCATCCTTAGCGGTGGATCGATTATCCTGGGAGTGGTCTTGATTATGTTTTTGAGCCGCAGCTAGCAAAGTTTCTAGGCTGCTGTGAAAGCATTTCTCAGTCCATCCAAGCTTTAATTTGTCAGGAGGTAGTTAGTAACTGCCTCTTTTTTTAATACCCCCTTAATCCCCCCGATGCATTGGTGGGAAACCGGAAATCTAATTCCCTCCCCTTTGCAAGGGGAGGGTTAGGGTGGGGTAATGGCATTTGCTGATTTAGCGATCGCATTTGTTGATTTGGAGTTCGCATTTGCTGATTTGGAGTTCGCATTTGTTGATTTGGAGTTCGCATTTGTTGATTTGGCGATCGCATTTGTTGATTTGGAGTTCGCATTTGCTGATTTGGAGTTCGCATTTGTTGATTTGGAGTTCGCATTTGTTGATTTGGCGATC